>NZ_JBHWIE010000298.1:0-8847 GCF_042732085.1 Actinosynnema sp. NPDC059797 | reverse complement strand
CGGTCGAGCAGGTGGACGCGGTGTGGCGGCCCAAGGCCGACGGCGCGCGTCACCTGGACGAGCTGACCCGCGACCGCGACCTCAAGGCGTTCGTGCTGTTCTCCTCCGCCGCGGGCGTGGTCGACAGCACCGCGCAGGGCAACTACGCCGCCGCCAACGTCTACCTGGACGCCCTGGTGCAGGCGCGGCGCGCGGAAGGTCTGCCGGGCGTCTCGCTCGCGTGGGGCCTGTGGGAGCAGCGCAGCGGCATGGCCGGCAACCTGACCGAGGCGGACATCGCCCGGATGGCCCGCTCCGGCATCCTCGGCCTGCCCGGCGAAGAGGGCCTGGCGCTGTTCGACGCCGCCCTCTCCCAGGGCGAGCCGCTCCTGGTGCCGATGAAGCTCGACCTGGCCGCGCTGCGCTCGCGCGGCGACCAGCTCCCCGTGCTGTTCCGCGGCCTGGTGCGGCCCGCCCGCCGGACCGCCGGCGGCGCGGCCGAGCAGTCCGAGCAGTCCACCCTCCAGCGCAGGCTGGCCGGTCTCGCCGAGGCCGACCGCGACCGCGTGCTGCTGGACCTGGTGCGCTCGCACGTCGCGGCCGTGCTCGGCCACGACAGCGGCAACGAGATCGAGCCGAAGCGCGCGTTCAACGAGCTGGGCTTCGACTCGCTGGCGGCGGTGGAGCTGCGCAACCGGCTCAACGCGGCCACCGGCCTGCGGCTGCCCGCGACGCTGGTGTTCGACTACCCGAACCCGGCCGCGCTGGTCGGCCACATCGCGAGCACGCTGACCGGCTCCGCGCCCGCGCCGGCGACCACCGCGCCGGTGGTCCGACCCGCCGACGACGACCCCATCGCGATCATCGCCATGGGCTGCCGCTACCCGGGCGGCGTCAGCACGCCCGAGGACCTGTGGCGGCTGGTGGCCGAGGGCGTGGACGCCATCGGCGAGTTCCCGGCCGACCGCGGCTGGGACGTGGAGTCGATCTACGACCCCGAGCCGGGCAAGCCGGGCAAGTCCTACGTCCGCGAGGGCGGCTTCCTCTACGACGCGCTGGACTTCGACGCCGAGTTCTTCGGCATCAGCCCGCGCGAGGCCGTGGCCATGGACCCGCAGCAGCGCCTGCTGCTGGAGACCGCGTGGGAGGTCCTGGAGCGGGCGGGCATCGACCCGACCTCGCTCAAGGGCAGCCCGACCGGCATGTTCGCGGGCGTCATGTACCACGACTACGCCAGCCGGCTGAAGGAGGTCCCGGACGACCTGGCCGGGTACCTGGGCAACGGCAGCATCGCCAGCGTCCTGTCCGGCCGCGTGTCCTACGTGCTGGGCCTCGAAGGCCCGGCGATGTCGGTGGACACCGCGTGCTCGTCGTCGCTGGTGTCGATCCACCTGGCGGCGCAGGCGCTGCGGTCGGGCGAGTGCACGCTCGCCCTGGCCGGCGGTGTCACCGTCATGGCGCAGCCCGACACGTTCGTCGACTTCAGCCTCCAGCGGGGCCTGGCCGGCGACGGCCGGTCGAAGTCGTTCTCCGCGGACGCCGACGGCACCGCCTGGGGCGAGGGCGTCGGCCTGCTGCTGCTGGAGCGGCTGTCCGACGCGCGCCGCAACGGCCACGAGGTGCTGGCCCTGGTCAAGGGCTCGGCGGTCAACCAGGACGGCGCGTCCAACGGCCTGACCGCGCCCAACGGTCCCTCGCAGCAGCGGGTGATCCGCGCGGCCCTGGCCAACGCGGGCCTGACCCCGTCCGAGGTGGACGCGGTCGAGGCGCACGGCACCGGCACCCCGCTGGGCGACCCGATCGAGGCCCAGGCGGTGCTGGCCACCTACGGCCAGGACCGCGAGCAGCCGCTGCTGCTCGGGTCGATCAAGTCCAACATCGGCCACACCCAGGCCGCCGCGGGCGTCGCCGGCGTGATCAAGATGGTCATGGCGATGCGCGAGGGCCAGGTACCGAAGACCCTGCACGTGGCCGAGCCGACCCCGCAGGTCGACTGGTCGGAGGGCGAGGTCGCGCTGTCGGTCGACACGACGCCGTGGCCGGAGACCGGGCGTCCGCGCCGGGCCGGCGTGTCGTCGTTCGGCATCAGCGGCACCAACGCGCACATCGTGCTGGAGCAGGCCCCGCCCGCCGGGACCGGCGCCGAGCCGGCCCCGGAGCCCGAGGTCGAGCCGTCGGCGGTGGCGTGGGTGCTGTCCGGCCGCACCCGCCAGGCGGTCCGCGACCAGGCGGCCCAGCTCGCCGCGCACCTGGACCGCGTCCCGGGCCTGCGCCCGGTGGACGTGGCGCACTCGCTGGTCACCACGCGCGCCGCGCTGGAGCACCGCGCGGTCGTGGTCGGCGAGGACGCAGACCGGCTGCGCGCCGGCGTGGCGGCGCTCGGCGCGGGCGAGTCCCCGGCCGGCGCGGTCGAGGGCGTCGTCCTGGGCGAGCCGAGGGTGGCGTTCGTGTTCCCGGGCCAGGGCTCGCAGTGGGCGGGCATGGCCGTGGAGCTGCTGGAGTCCTCGCCGGCGTTCGCCGAGCGGATGCGCGAGTGCGCGGTGGCGCTGGAGCCCTTCGTGGACTGGCGGCTGCTGGAGGTGGTCCGGGGCGCCGAGGGCGCGCCGTCGCTGGAGCGCGTGGACGTGGTCCAGCCGGTGCTGTGGGCGGTCATGGTGTCGCTCGCCGAGGTGTGGCGCGCCGCGGGCGTGCGCCCGGACGCGGTCATCGGCCACTCCCAGGGCGAGATCGCCGCGGCCTGCGTCGCGGGCGCCCTGTCGCTGCGCGACGGCGCGGCGGTGGTGGCCCTGCGCAGCCTGGCCATCGCCGAGGACCTGGCCGGCAAGGGCGGCATGATGTCGGTCCTGCTGCCCGCCGACGACGTGCGCGGCCGGCTGCCCGGGGGAGTGTCCGTGGCCACGGTCAACGGCACGCGGTCCGTGGTGGTGTCCGGCGACCCGGAGGCCCTGGACGCCTTCGGCGCGGAGCTGGCCGCGGAGGGCGTGCGGGTCAAGCGCATCGCCGTGGACTACGCCTCGCACTCGGCGCACGTGGAGTCGATCCGCGAGCGGCTGCTGGAGGTGCTGGCCGACATCGAGCCGCGCACCTCGGACGTGCCCTTCTTCTCCACCGTCACCGGTGACGTCCTCGACACCGCCGGGCTGGGCGCGGAGTACTGGTACACCAACCTGCGCGAGACGGTCGACTTCGTCGGCGCCACGCGCAACCTGCTCGACACCGGGCACGCGGTGTTCGTGGAGTGCAGCCCGCACCCGGTGCTGACCATGGGCATCCAGGAGACCGCCGAGGAGGCCGGCCACGACGTGGCGGCCGTCGGCTCGCTGCGCCGCGACGACGGCGGCCTCCCGCGGGTGCTGCTGTCGCTGGGCGAGGCGTGGGCGCGCGGCGTCGCGGTGGACTGGGCGGGGATGCTCGCGCCCGCCGCGCCGCGCCGCGTGCCGCTGCCGACCTACGCGTTCCAGCGCCGCCGCTTCTGGCTGGACGCCACGGGCCCGGCCGGCGACGTGTCCTCGGCGGGCCTCGGCTCGGCCGACCACCCGCTGCTGGGCGCGGCCATCGCGGTGGCCGGTTCGGACGAGGCGCTGCTCACCGGTCGCCTCGCCCTGGACACCCACCCGTGGCTGGCCCACCACGCGCTGTCCGGCACGCCGCTGCTGCCCGGCACGGCGTTCGTGGAGCTGGCCGTGCGCGCCGGCGACCAGGTCGGCTGCGACCGGGTCGAGGAGCTGACCCTGGAGGCGCCGCTGCTGCTGCCCGAGCGGGGCGGTGTCCGCGTGCAGGTGCGCGTCGAGGCGCCCGACCACGCGGGCCGCAGGCCGGTGACCGTGCACTCCCGCCCGGAGGGCGCCGCGGCCGACGCGCCGTGGACCCGGCACGCCGCCGGCTTCCTCGCCGAGGGCGGCGCCCGGCCCGACTTCAGCCTGGTGGCGTGGCCGCCGCCCGGCGCGCAGCCGATCGACCTCGCCGGCGCGTACGAGGCGCTGGCCGACCGCGGCTACGAGTACGGCCCGGCGTTCCGGGGCCTGCGCGCGGCGTGGCGGCTCGGCGACGACGTCTACGCCGACGTGGCGCTGCCCGAGGAGCTGCGCCAGGACGCGGCGGGCTACGGCCTGCACCCGGCGCTGCTGGACGCCGCGCTGCACTCGGTGCTGGTGCTGGAGCAGGAGTCCGACGGCGACCGGCCGCCGCAGCTGCCGTTCGCGTGGACCGGTGTCTCGCTGTTCGCCACCGGCGCCGCCGCGCTGCGGGTCAGGCTGACCCCGGTCGGCGCGGGCGGTCTGGCGATCAGGGTCGCCGACCAGGCGGGCGCGCCCGTCGCGGCGGTGGACGACCTGCTGTCCCGCGAGGTCGTGGTGGCCGCGCCGGGCGTGCCGGACGCGCTGTTCGCGCTCGGCTGGACCGGCGTGACCGCCGACCCGACCACCGGGCGCGTGGTCGTGCTGGGCAACGCGCTGGGCAAGTACGTGCCGAAGGTGGAGGGCTTGGGCGCCTTCACCGACGACGTGCCCGAGTGGGTCGTGCTGCCGGTGAAGTCCTCGGCGACCCCGCGCGCGGCGGTGGACGAGGTGCTGGCGGTGGCCCGCGAGTGGCTGGCCGACGACAGGTTCGCGGCGTCGCGCCTGGTGGTGCTGACCCGCGGCGGCGCGGCGGTCGGCGACGTGCCGGTGGACCCGGCGGTGGCCGCGGTGCACGGCCTGGTGCGCGCGGCGGAGTCGGAGAACCCCGACCGGTTCGTGCTGGTCGACACCGACTCCTGGCCGGTGTCGTGGGAGGAGCTGCTGATCGCCCTCGGCTCGGGTGAGCCCGAGGTGGCGATCCGCGGCGAGGAGCTGTTCGCGCCGAGGCTCGCGCGGGCGACCGCCGGCGCGGAGGCGTTCACCTGGGACGCCGAGGACGCGGTGCTGGTCACCGGCGGCACGGGCGGCCTGGGCGCGTTGCTGGCCCGGCACCTGGTGACGGCGCACGGCGTGCGGAGCCTGGTGCTGACCTCGCGTCGTGGTTTGGACGCGCCGGGCGCGGTGGAGTTGCGCGACGAACTGGCCGGCCTGGGCGCGACCGTCGACGTGGTGGCGTGCGACGTGGCCGACCGCGACTCGCTGGCCGAGGTGCTGGGCGGCATCCGGCGCCTCGGCGGCGTGGTGCACACCGCGGGCGTGCTGGACGACGGCCTGGTGTCGTCGATGACGGTCGAGCAGGTGGACGCGGTGTGGCGGCCCAAGGCCGACGGCGCGCGTCACCTGGACGAGCTGACCCGCGACCGCGACCTCAAGGCGTTCGTGGTGTTCTCCTCGGCGGCCGGCCTCGTGGACGGCGGCGGTCAGGGCAACTACGCGGCGGCCAACGTCTACGTGGACGCCCTGGTGCGGGCGCGTCGTGCGGAAGGACTGCCGGGCGTCTCGCTCGCGTGGGGCTTCTGGGCGGAGCGCAGCGGCATGACCGGCCACCTGTCCGACGTGGACATCGCGCGCATGGCGAGGTCCGGCGTCAAGGGCCTCACCAGCGAGGAGGGCCTGGCGCTGTTCGACGCCGCCCTCTCGCTGGACGAGCCGCTGCTGGCGCCGATGCACCTGGACACGGGCGCGCTGCGCGAGCGCGGCGCGGTCCCGGCGCTGCTGCGCGGCCTGGTCCGGCAGCCGGTCCGCCGGGTGTCCGGCCCGGTCGAGGACCAGGGCGGCACGGGCCTGGCGGGCGAGCTGGCGGCCCTGCCCGAGGCCGACCGCGACCGCGTGCTGCTGGACCTGGTGCGCTCCCACGTGGCCGCGGTGCTGGGCCACGACAGCGCCGACGGGGTCGAGCCGCGCCGGGCGTTCCGCGACCTGGGCTTCGACTCGCTGGCCTCGGTCGAGCTGCGCAACCGGCTCAACGCGGCCACCGGCCTGCGGCTGCCCGCGACGCTGGTGTTCGACCACCCGAACCCGCTGGTGCTGGCCGAGCTGCTGAAGTCCGAGCTGCTGGGCGACGACGAGGCGGCCGACGCCGGCACGCCGGTCGCGACCGGCGGGGCCGCCGGTGACGACCCGATCGCGATCGTCGCGATGAGCTGCCGCTTCCCCGGCGAGGTCCGCACGCCCGAGGAGCTGTGGCGGCTGCTGTCCGAGGGCGGGCACGCGATCACCGCGTTCCCGACCGACCGGGGCTGGGACCACGAGGCCCTGTTCGACCCGGAGCCGGGCAAGGTCGGCAAGACCTGCTCGCTGGAGGGCGGCTTCCTGCACGACGCCGCCGACTTCGACGCGGAGTTCTTCGGCATCAGCCCGCGCGAGGCCCAGGCGATGGACCCGCAGCAGCGGTTGCTGCTGGAGACGTCGTGGGAGGCGCTGGAGCGGGCGGGCATCGACCCGACCTCGCTGCGCGGCAGCCGCACGGGCGTGTTCACCGGCATCATGTACAACGACTACGCGACCCGCCTGACCTCGGTGCCCGACGAGCTGGCCGGCTACATCGGCAACGGCAGCCTGGGCAGCGTGGCGTCCGGCCGGGTGTCCTACGTGCTGGGCCTCGAAGGCCCGGCGATGTCGGTGGACACCGCGTGCTCGTCGTCGCTGGTGTCGATCCACCTGGCCGCGCAGGCGCTGCGCGGCGGGGAGTGCACCCTCGCCCTGGCGGGCGGTGTGAGCGTGATGGCCACGCCGGAGACGTTCCTGGACTTCAGCCTCCAGCGCGGCCTGGCGCTGGACGGCCGGGCGAAGTCGTTCTCGGCGGACGCCGACGGCACGGCCATGTCCGAGGGCGTGGGCGTCCTGGTGCTGGAGCGGCTGTCCGACGCCCGGCGCAACGGCCACCAGGTGCTGGCGGTGATCCGGGGCTCGGCGGTCAACCAGGACGGCGCGTCCAACGGCCTGACCGCGCCCAACGGCCCGTCCCAGCAGCGGGTGATCCGCGCTGCCCTGGCCGGCGCGGGCCTGTCGCCCGTCGAGGTGGACGCGGTCGAGGCGCACGGCACCGGCACGCGGCTGGGCGACCCGATCGAGGCCCAGGCGGTGCTGGCCACCTACGGCCAGGACCGGGAGCAGCCGCTGTGGCTGGGCTCGATCAAGTCCAACATCGGTCACACGCAGGCCGCCGCGGGTGTGGCGGGTGTGATCAAGATGGTGATGGCGATGCGCGAGGGCGTGCTGCCGCGGACGCTGCACGTGGCCGAGCGGACGCCCCAGGTGGACTGGTCCGAGGGCAACGTGGAGCTGCTGACCGAGCCGCGCGAGTGGCCGGAGACCGGGCGCCCGCGCCGGGCCGGCGTGTCGTCGTTCGGCATCAGCGGCACCAACGCGCACATCGTGCTGGAGCAGGCGCCGGTCGCCGAGGTCGCGGAAGCGCCCGCGGAGGCGTCGCCGCTGGTCCCGCTGGTGCTGTCGGCGCACAGCGAGTCCGCGCTGCGCGACCGGGCGGCGGGGCTGCGCGACGCGCTCGCCGGTTCCGCGAACCTGGCCGACGTCGTCTACTCCGCGGCCACCACGCGGGCGGCGCTGGAGCACCGCGCGGCCGTCGTGCCTGGGGACCGGGAGGACGTGCTCGCGGCGCTGGAGGCGCTGGCACGCGACGGCGACGCGCCCGGGGTGGTCCGGGGGAAGCGGGCGGCGGGCAAGCTCGCCCTGCTGTTCACCGGCCAGGGCTCGCAGCGCCTCGGCATGGGCCGCGAGCTGCGCGCCGCGTCGCCGGTGTTCGCCGCGGCGTTCGACGAGGCGTGCGCGCTGATGGACGCCGAGCTGGGCGTCTCCCTGGCCGACGTGGTCTTCGGCGAGGACCGGGAGGTGCTGGACCAGACCCGGTTCAGCCAGCCCGCGCTGTTCGCCTTCGAGGTCGCGCTGTTCCGGGTCGTGGAGTCCTGGGGCGTCCGGCCCGACCTCGTCGCGGGCCACTCGATCGGCGAGCTGGCCGCCGCCCACGTGGCCGGCGTGTTCTCCCTGGCCGACGCCTGCCGGCTGGTCGCCGCCCGCGGCCGGCTCATGCAGTCGATGAGGCCGGACGGCGCGATGCTCTCGGTGATCGCCACCGAGGACCAGGTGCGCCAGTGGATCGCCGGTCGCGAGGACCGGGTCGACGTGGCCGCGGTCAACGGCCCGGCGTCGGTCGTCGTCTCCGGTGACGAGGCGGTGCTCGACGAGCTGGAGACCCGCTGGCGGGCCGAGGGCCGCAAGACGAAGCGGCTGCGCGTCTCGCACGCGTTCCACTCGCCGCACACCGAGGAGGTCCTCGACGAGTTCCGCGCGGTCGCCGCGACGGTGTCCTACGCCGAGCCGCGGTTGCCGGTGGTGTCCAACGTGACCGGCCGGGTCGCCGGCGCGGGCGAGCTGACCGACCCGGAGTACTGGGTGCGGCACGTGCGGGGCGCGGTGCGCTTCCACGACGGCGTCCGGGAGCTGGAGGCGCGCGGCGTCACCACGTTCCTGGAGGTCGGGCCGGACGCGGTGCTCACCGCGATGGGCCGCGACTGCCTGCTCGACCCGGGCGAGGCGCTGCTGGTGCCCACCCTGCGGGCCGACCGCCCGGAGACCGGGACGGTGGCCGCCGCGCTGGGCGCGCTGTTCGTCCGGGGCGCGTCCCCCGACTGGGGCACGGTGTTCGCGGGCTCCGGCGCACGCCGCGTCGACCTGCCCACCTACCCGTTCCAGCGCCGCCGCTTCTGGCTCGACGCGGCCGTCGGCTCGGGCGACGCCACCGGCCTCGGCCAGGTCGACGCCGGGCACCCGCTGCTGGGCGCGGTGGTCGGGCTGGCGGACGGCGACGGCGCGGTGCTCACCGGCCGGCTGTCGCTGCGCACGCACCCGTGGCTGGCCGACCACGCCATCTCCGGCGAGGTCATCCTCCCGGGCACGGCGTTCGTGGAGCTGGCCGTGCGCGCCGGCGACCAGGTCGGCTGCGACCGGGTCG
>NZ_JBHWIE010000297.1:0-8858 GCF_042732085.1 Actinosynnema sp. NPDC059797 | reverse complement strand
ATCGTGTGCAGGTTGGAGCCGGTGCCCCGCGCGAACGTGGTGATCACGTCGACGAGCGCTTCGACCGGGAAGTCCTCCCGGATGTTGAAGTCGGTCGGCGCGACGTTCCACATGGCCGCGCTGCCCGCGCCGCCGAACCCGTCCAGCGCCGCGACGAACGGCGCCTCCCGGTGGTCGACCGGCTGGTCGACGTAGCCGGGGGCCGGGCTGAGGTCCGAGGCGATCGTCTGCCCGAGCAGGCGGCCGTCGGCCGAGGCGCCGCACATCGCGCCGACCTCGACGTAGTTCTCGAACGTCCCGGCGCCGGGCTGGAGCTGGAAGCCGAACGGGTGCTCGGCCGTGCCGCACCGGTCGGCCAGGGCCACCATCTTGGCCGCGGTCGGCTCGGCCGGGTCCGTGTAGACCTCCACCGCGGTCCGCGCCACCCGCTGGAGGATGGCGTCGCCGAACCGGTCGACCTCGATGTCACCGCGGCCGTACTTGGGCAGCCCCATGGCGACCCGGCGCAGCCGGCGGAAGCGGTCGGCCCTGGCGGCGATCCTGGCCGGGCCGGCCAGCGCGTTGGCGAACGGCTCGTTCATCGACTCGCCCCAGTTGCAGATCAGGGCCTCGACCAGCTCCGGCAGCGAGGTGACCGCGGTCCGCCGGTCGAAGACCATGTGCCGGATCGCCCACAGCGAGTCGATGGTGTTGGCCAGCGCGGTGAAGCACGGCCCGACGACGTGGTACCGGGCGCCCCCGGCGTAGTAGTCCAGCCCCTTGTCCACGCAGTCGTCGACGAAGCACGACAGCAGCGGCGACGGGCACACCTCGCTCATCTGCCCGAACACCGCCAGCAACTGGTCGGTCTGCCTGGCGTACATCCACTTCAGGTGCTTGAAGAACAGCTCCTCGAGCTGCTCGTAGGAGGCGATCTCGGCCGGCGGCTCGGAGGTGAACGAGACCCGCTGGCCGCGGAAGTACATGGGGCCCGCGGTGGCCCAGGACTTGCCCCGGTTGAGCGCCGCCTCCAGGGGCTGGAGCGTGGTGATCCCGGCGAGGGTGAACCAGTTGCGCCCGACGAACTGCGGTTCGTAGCAGCCGTCGCAGGCGTAGTCGCGGGCCGCGCTCAGCTCGACCTCGCTGCGCCAGCGCGGCGCCGCCCGTTCCGCCACCGGGGTGCTCGCGGTGGGGCGGTCGCCCGCGCCGATGTCGTCGCCGCTGGCCAGCAGGCCCGGGATGATCTTCTCGTCGTTCAGCAGGATCGGGTGGGCGCCGCCGCTGAGCAGGGCGAGCGCGGCCTCCCTGGCGTACTCCTCCGGCATGTCCGGGCGGGTCCGCAGGGACAGGCACGGCGCGTTGAGCGGCAGCCGCCGGGCGGCCCGCAGGCACAGGGTGGTGACGTCGTTGTAGGCCGGCGAGCCGGCTCCCGGGCTGTCGTCGGCGACGGTGCCGCCCACGGTCACCTGCTGGATCCACTGGTTGTTGGAGCCGCCCTGCGGGTAGTTGCCGCTCACCCCGCCCATAGCGAGGTTGCCCCAGGGCTGGTGGTCCTGGAGGTTCATCCGGTTGGGCTGGACCTTCTCGCCGAGCTTGATCCAGAAGCAGTCGATGATCTCCTGCGCCCGTTCCCGATCCAGCCGGCCCGCGTCGACGTCCCGGCGGTAGAACGGGTGCAGCAGCTGGTCCAGGCGCCCGACCGAGGTCGGTTCGCCGACCAGGTGCAGGCACGAGTGCAGGGTGAACACCAGTTGCGCCGCCTCCAGCATGGTGGCCGGCGGCTCCTCGGACAGGCGGTCCATGCGCTCGGCGACGGCCAGCAGGTTGTCCCGCTCGGCCCGCTGGCCGTCGCCGAGGCCGCCGGCCAGCTCCCCGGCCAGGGCGGCGTAGGAGCGGCAGTGGTCGCGGACGCCTTCCAGGGCGAGGACGACCGCGCGGTAGAACGACGACTGCCCGCCGTCCCGCGCGTCGGCGAGCCTGGCCGACACCTCGGCGATCAGGCCGCCGATGCCCAGGCGCAGCGCGCGCTCGTAGCCGGGCACGACGTGGCCGACGCCGGAGGCCGCGCTCAGGCCGAGGAAGAAGTGGGGCAGCTGTTCGTCCTCGCGGGCGTAGTCGATGACGTAGCGGCCCTGGCCGAGGCTGAGGTCGGGCATCTGGCCGACGATCAGCTCCAGCGGGCTCATGCTGTAGGTGTCGGCGCCGCAGACCCAGTTGCCGTCCCGGTCGCGCCTGCGGCCCCGGAACCCGTACTCGTGGCCCGCGTACACCTCCCCGAGGCCGATCTTGATCGCCCAGCCCATGCGCTCGGCCACGGGCAGCGCCATGATCCGCTCCACCTCGCGGTCGTCGAACCGTTGGCGCAGGTAGTGCTCCAGGTGCCGCGGTTCCCGCTGGGCGTGCTCGAAGTACCAGTTGTCCTGCCAGAGGGAGAAGGTCGTGGCGAGCAGGCCGAGCACGCGGCGCGACGGCGG
This sequence comes from Actinosynnema sp. NPDC059797, assembly GCF_042732085.1. NCBI lineage: Bacteria > Bacillati > Actinomycetota > Actinomycetes > Pseudonocardiales > Pseudonocardiaceae > Actinosynnema > Actinosynnema sp. NPDC059797. The sequence continues at coordinate 6,405 of NZ_JBHWIE010000297.1, read as the reverse complement.
CAGGAGCCGTTCCCGGTCCGCGCCGGTCGCGGTCGCCATGCGGAACAGGTAGTCCTGGTGGTTGTAGAACATGTAGCCGTTGGCCGAGCGCCGGTCGAAGTGCCGGTCGAGGCGGTCCCAGTTCACGCCGGGGAAGCGCGTCCAGTCGACCTCGGCCAGCTCGCCGACGGGGACCGGGTCGAGGCCCAGCTCGTCCTGGCTGGGGATGTAGAAGAAGCCGCCCAGGTCGGAGCGCACGTTCGACAGCAGCCGGTCGGACATGAACCCCGGTTCGTCGCCGATCTGCCGGTCCATGATGGTCTCCAGGACCCGCACGGTGCGGCTGAAGGCGGCGAAGTAGATGCCGGCCTCGTCGCGCAGGCTCGCGCCCTTCTCCCGCAGCGCGTCGTCGTGGACCGCGGGCGACTCGCCGAACGGCAGGCTCAGCCGCAGCACCGGCGTGGTGTTGCCGGCGTCGTCCTGCACGCGGGCGCGCTTGATGTGGCTGCGGTCCTCGCGGTTCGGGATGAGCACGTCGTCGGTGGTGCGGCCGACCATGTCCTCGATGCCCTGGTCGGGCAGGTCCAGCACGTGCTCCCAGTTGATGTGGAACCGCTGGGCCAGCGCGAAGGAGCCGCCGAGGTGGGCGGGGTCCTCGGGGCCGACGACCGCGTGCCGCTGCAGGGTCACCGGGTCGGTCGGGTTGTTCAGGGTCTCGGAGAACCGGTAGCCGAGCACCTTGCCGCCGCGCTTGTCCGGCCGCTGCGACTTGGTCGCCGCGACCTGGTGGACGGTGCGCCCGGGGTCGACGCAGTCCTCCTGGTCGACCAGCAGCTCGACCAGGAAGTCGAACACCGCGCGGCAGTGCCGCTCGTCGTCGGACTTGAGGTGGAACCACAGGTCGCCGCCCGAGTCGGTGAACGTGCCGGCGGAGCGCGCGAACACCGCGGAGGTCGTCGGGTCGTCCGGCGAGGCGGGGAACAGCAGGCGCATGCCCTCGGGCAGGTCGGCGCCGTCCTGGGCGCACCACCGCGCCCACTGCCGGAACCCGACGCCGACGACGGCGGTGGTGTTGGCGCCGCCGTGCTGCCGGTGGATGCGCTCGCGGACCGCCCGGGACACCCGTCGCAGCACGTCGCGGGTCAGCGGCTCCCGGTCCGGCGCGGCCCAGAACGTGGCGAACAGCGCGTGCGGGGCCGGGTAGACCAGGCCGCGCTGCACGTGCTCCCAGATGTCGTGGCTCCGCTCGTCGGCGGTGGCCACGGAGACGCCGTCGCCGCTGAGCGCGGACACCCCGTCGACGAGCGAGTCGGTCATGTCGTCCTCCCGGCCGTCGGCGGGCGCGGTCGGTCGGTCCGAGCCCGGCACACCACCCAGGATGGCCGACGCGGGGAGCGAGGTCCCGAGCTGCGACCGCAAAGCACCCATCCGTATCACGCTCCGCCGGTGCCGGTGGTCCCGGGAGGGAACGACGGGTGACGGACGGCGGGAGCGGGGCACCCATTGGCCGGACTTGGCGCACCGATCGGGAAATCCGATGGCACCGCCCGTAGGTCGGCTCCGGTACGGCCACCGGCGCCGCGACCGCGGCCGCGGTCGAATCCTCCGACGAAAGGACCCTGACCGCCGGCGGTCCGGTGTGACAGGGTATCGCGACGCAACTCGATCCGGTGGGAGGAGACCAACCTTGAGCCCCAGACGATTAACTCGGCCAGTGCTCGCGGTGGCGAGCGCGGTGACGGTGCTCGTGGCCACCGTCCAGCCCGTGTCGGCCCAGCAGCGGGACGCCGACTACACCGTCCTCGTGGAGGCCGGCGCGCCGCTCCAGGCGGCCCGCGCCGCCGTCCGGGCCGCCGGTGGCCGGGTCACCGCCGAGAACGCCGCGGTCGGCACGCTGACCGTGAAGGCGCCGGCCACGGGGTTCGTCCACCGCGTCACCGCCACCGACGCGGTGTTCGGCGCCGCCCCCGTGCGGCCGATCGGCCAGGCGCCCCGGAGCGCGAACCGCAAGTCCCGCGAGTGGCGCGACGTCGAGCGCGAGCACGTCGGCGCGAACGCCCGGCCCGCACCCGCCGAGGCCCGGACCCGCTCGACGGCCGGGCTCGACCCGCTCGACGACGCCCTGTGGGGCCTGCGCATGGTGCGCTCCGACATCGCCCGCGCCCGGCAGGCCGGTGACCGGCGCGTCTACGTCGGCGTGCTGGACACCGGGGTCGACGGCACGCACCCGGACATCGCGCCGAACTTCAACCGCGAGCTGTCCCGCAACTTCACCATGGACATCCCGAACGACGCCAACGGCGACGAGCTGGACGGTCCGTGCGAGTTCCGCGGTTGCGTCGACCCCGCCGACCACGACGACGACGGCCACGGCACGCACGTCGCGGGCACCATCGGAGCCGCCGCCAACGGCTTCGGCGTGTCCGGCGTCGCGCCGAACGTGTCGCTGGTCAACATCCGCGGCGGCCAGGACTCCGGCTACTTCTTCCTCCAGCCCGTGGTGGACGCGCTCACCTACGGCGCCGACGTCGGCCTCGACGTGATCAACATGTCGTTCTTCGTGGACCCCTGGTACATGAACTGCACGGCCAACCCGGCCGACAGCCCCGAGGCCCAGATCGCCCAGCGCACCACGATCGCCGCGGTCCAGCGCGCGCTCGACTACGCGCACCGCAAGGGCGTCACCCTGATCGGCGCCGGCGGCAACAACCACGAGGACCAGGGCAACCCGCGGACCGACGCGTCCAGCCCGAACTACCCGCCGAACGCCTCCTACCCCCGCGCGATCGACAACGCGACGTGCCTCAACCTCCCGACCGAGGGCAACCACGTCCTCTCGGTGTCCGCGCTCGGCCCGACGGGGGTCAAGGCCGACTACTCCAACTACGGCACCGAGCAGATCGTGCTGTCGGCGCCCGGCGGCTACTTCCGCGACGGCCTGGGCACCGACTGGTACCGCACCAACGAGAACCTGATCCGCTCCACCTACCCCCGCAACGTGGCGCTGGCCGCGGGCGACATCGACGCCGACGGCAACATCACGCCCGACGGCCTCGACGCGGGCGTGACCAAGTACTGCGACGCCGGCACCTGCGGTTTCTACCAGTACCTGCAGGGCACCTCGATGGCCGCGCCGCACGCCACCGGCGTGGCCGCGCTGGTGGTCAGCCAGTACGGCAAGAAGGACCGGGCGCACCCCGGCACGCTGACCCTGTCGCCGGACAAGGTCCAGGAGGTGCTGGTCAAGACCGCCATCCCGCGGGCCTGCCCCGAGCCGCGCACGGTGTCGTACGAGGACGTCGGCCGACCGGCCGAGTTCACCGCCACCTGCGTGGGTGACGCGAAGTTCAACGGCTTCTACGGCTACGGCATCGTGGACGCCTACGGCGCCGTGACCCGCGGCGGCGACTTCATTTGAGTCCGGCGCGGGCACCGGTTCCAGCAGCCGCCAGAGGTCCTGGTCGAGGGTGAGGCGGATGAGCTGCCGCTCCAGTACCCGGGCCCCGGTGTCGGGCACGACGCCGCCCCACAGGGGCGCGGTGCTCGCGCCGTCGGCGGCGGCGACGACCAGGGACAGCACGTGCTCCGGCAGGCCGTCGGCGCTCAGCTCCCCGGTCCAGCGGCGCGCGTCGGCGCGGGCGAGTTCGACGATCTCCGGCAGGGTGCCGAGCTGGGTCACGAGGGCGACGCTCTCGCGGAGCGCGGTCTCGTCGTGCACGGAGGCGAAGCAGGCCCGGACGTAGCCGCGGGTGAGCCTGCCCGGGGCGGTGTCGGCGGGGTCGACGGCCGCGGCCACCTGCGCCCGGAACGTCTCCAGCAGGTCGTGGGCGAGGGCTCGGACGAGGTCGTCCTTCGTCGCGAAGTGGTAGAGCAGCCCGCCCTTGGACACCGCGGCCTCGCGGGCGATCTCGTCCAGGCTGGCGGCGATACCGCGGTTGCGGATCACGGCGGAGGCCGCGTCGAGCAGCGCCCGGCGGGTCTCCTCCGGTGCGCGCCCTGCCTTGCGTGACATGCTCACTCCCCTCCCGACCCGCCCCGGGTGCCCGGCGCGTCCCCGTTCCTACCGGAGGGGATGGTGCGCCAGGCGACCAGGGCCGCCGCGGCGGTGATCACGGCGGCGAGGACGGACGTGACCTGCATGGCCGTGGTGAACGCCTCGCGCACGGCCGCCGCCAGGTCGGAGGCGGGGTCGAGCGCGGTCAGCGCCGAGGCCGCCGAGTCCTCGACCGCCGGGCGGGCCGCGTCCGGCACGTCCAGGTGCGCCCGGTAGGCCAGGGTCACCACCGAGCCGAGCACCGCGATGCCCAGGGCGACGCCGAGTTCGTAGGCGGTCTCGGAGATGGCCGACGCGGCGCCGGCCCGGTGCCGGGGCACCGCCGAGACGACCGCGTCGACGGTGAGCGTCATCGCCAGGCCCACGCCCAGGCCGACCGGCAGCAGGGCCAGGGCCAGCCACAGGTAGTTCTCCGCGCCCTCGGCGACGGCGATCAGGAACAGCCCGACGGCGGCGACGCCCAGGCCCGCGGCCACGGCGCGACCGGTCCCCAACCGCGCCGCGGCCACCCCGACCAGGCCGATGACCAGCATCGAGGCGATCGTCGTCGGCATCTCCGCGAGGCCCGCCCGCAGCGGGCCGAAACCGCGCACGAGCTGGAGGTACTGGGAGAAGAAGAACAGCAGGCCGGTCAGGGCGAAGATCGCGATGACGTTGGCCAGCACCGCGCCGCCGAACGCCCGGTTGCGGAACAGGCCGACGTCGATCAGGGGCGTGTCCGCGCGGCGCTGCCGCCGGACGAACAGGACGCCCGCGGCCAGGCCGAGCAGGGCGGCCCCGGCCGTCCGGGCGTCCAGGCCGGAGCCGACGGCGTGCTTGACCGCGTAGACCAGCGGGGTGATCGCGACGAACGACAACGCGGCCGAGAGCGGGTCGAACCGGCCGGGGTCCGGGTCGCGCGACTCGGGCAGCAGCAGCGCCCCCGCGACCAGGAAGGCGATCACGACGGGCACGTTGACCAGGAACACCGAGCCCCACCAGAAGCGCTCCAGCAGCGCGCCGCCGACCAGCGGTCCCAGCGCCAGGCCGCCGCCGGAGCCGGCCGACCAGATCGCGATGGCCCTGGTGCGCTCGACCGGGTCCGGGAACAGGTCGCGGATGATCGACAGCGTCGAGGGCATGATGGTCGCGCCGGCGACGCCCAGCAGCAGGCGGGCCGCGATGAGCATCTCCGCGCTGGTGGAGGAGGCGGCCGCCAGGGAGGCCAGCCCGAACGCCGCGGTGCCCGCGAGCAGCACCTTCTTCCGGCCGACGCGGTCGGCGAGCGTGCCGGTGGTGACCAGCAGGCCCGCCAGGGCGAGCGAGTAGACGTCGCCGATCCACAGGATCTCGGTCGAGGTGGGTGCGAGGTCGCGGGTCAGCGACGGCACCGCGAGGTGGAGCACCGTGCCGTCGATCGCCAGCAGCAGGACCGAGCCCACCAGCACCGCCAGGGCGGCCCACCGGCGCCGGGCGCCGGGGATCACCGGGTTGTTCGTCGCCATGACAAGAACTGTACCGTCCAGACGGTTCAGTTTTGTGCGCTGTGACCGGCTCGACAGCGGTGCGATGGTGGTGACCGGCCGGGAGTGGCGGCGCCACGACGCGTCATGGCCTGTCCCGCGGTCGGCGGCGGGCGGTCGGCAGCGGCCGGACCGGGGTCCCGGCGACCACGGTGGTGCCGAGCCGGCCGATGCCCTCCACGGTGAGGGTGACGGTGTCGCCGGGGCGCAGCGGTGGCCGGTCGACGCCCCTGCCCCACAGCTCGGCGAGGCAGCCGCCGTTGCCGCAGGTGCCGGAGCCGAGCACGTCGCCGGGTCGCACCCACGTGCCGCGGGAGGCGTAGGCGACCAGCTCCTCGAACGTCCAGCTCATGTTGGACAGCAGGTCCGAGCCGACGACCTCGCCGTTGACCTCGGCGGTCAGCGCCAGGCGCAGCAGGCCGTCCTCGCGGTGCGGCTCCAGCTCGTCCGGGGTGACCAGCCAGGGCCCCAGCGTGGTGGCGGTGTCCTTGCCCTTGCACGGACCCAGGCCCACGGCCATCTCGGCGGACTGGAGGTCGCGGGCCGACCAGTCGTTGAGGATCGTGTAGCCGGCGATGTGGTCGCCCGCCCGCTCCGGGGTCAGGTCGCGGCCCTCGCGACCGACGACGGCCGCGACCTCCAGCTCGAAGTCGAACCTGGTCGAGCCGGGCGGGACCGGCACGTCGTCGTGCGGGCCGAGGACGGCGTGGGGGTTGGTGAAGTAGAACGTCGGCGCGGCGTACCACTGCTCGGGCACGCCCGCGCCGCCGCGCATCCCCTCGACGTGCTCCTCGAAGGTGACGAAGTCCCGCAGCGAGGACGGCCGGAGCGGGGCGAGCAGCCGCCCCGCGCCCACGTGCGGCCCGGGTG
>NZ_JBHWIE010000296.1:0-8920 GCF_042732085.1 Actinosynnema sp. NPDC059797 | reverse complement strand
GCCGTAGATCATCTGGGTGTGCTCCAGGCCGGTGGGGCGGGGCACGGGTGCGCGCCAGATGGCCATGCCGGTCGGCACGGGCACGTCGTCGATCCCGATCAGGCGGCGCGTGGCGGAGTTGAGGCCGTCCGCGCCCACGACCAGGTCGTAGTGGCCGGTCGTGCCGTCGGAGAAGGCCACGTCGCCGCTGTCCGGGTCGAGCGCGGTGGCGGTGACGCCCAGCCGCACCGACGCGCCCGAGGCGCGCACGGCGTCGATGAGGAGCTGCTGGAGGCGCGGGCGCTGCATCCCCACGGTGGCGGGCAGGTCGTCGCCGCCGATCCGGGCGCCCGGCCGCACGGCCACCACCGCGCCGTCCGGGGTGAGGATGCCCAGCTCGTCGAACGGGAACCCGTCGCGCAGCACCGCGTCGACCACGCCGACCTCGCGCAGCACGCGCAGGGCGTTGCCCTGGAGGGTGATGCCGGAGCCGGCGGTGGCGTTCCAGTCCGGTTTGGCCTCCACGAGGTCCACGGCGTGCCCGGCTCGGCGCAGCAGGGCGGTGAGGGCGTTGCCGGCGGTGCCACCGCCGACGACGAGGACGGTGCGGGACATGTCGACTCCTCGCTACTTGACGGCGACGGGGTTGACCGGCGAGCCGACGGCCCCGGTGATGGGCAGCGGTGCGGCGGTGAGCCAGAACTCGTGCACGCTGTCGGCGGCGCAGTCCTCGGCCAGCTCCTCCAGGTCCCACATCTCCCCCACCAGCAGCCCGATGTGGGGGATGACGACCTGGTGCAGGGGTTGGAAGGCGTGGTCGAACTCGTTGGGCCGCACCTCGAAGCCCCAGGTGTCGGTGGCGATCGCGGCGATCTCGGTGCGGTGCAGCCAGGGCGCCGTGGTGAACGACAGGCCGGGCGCGGGTCCGCCCGCGTAGTCGCCCCAGCCGTCGCGCTTGGCGCGGGCCAGGCGGCCGGTGCGGACCAGCACGACGTCACCGCGCCCGACGGTCACGCCGTGGGCCTCGGCGGTGGCGGCGAGGTGGGTTTCGGTGATGGCGAAGCCGTCGGGCAGTTCGCCACCACCGACGACGCGCGCGACGTCGAGCAGCACGGCGCGGCCGGCGACGTGGGCGGCCATGTGCTCGATGCCGGTGACCAGGTCGCCCTCGGAGGTGACGGTGGTGGCCGCGTCGCGGCCGTTCCACGCCTTGCCGTGGTCGAAGATGTGGCCGAGCCCGTCCCACTGGGTCGAGCACTGCAGCGGCATGGAGATCACGTCGTCCGCGCCGCCGATGCCGTGCGGGAAGCCCTGGAGCCCCGCCGCCGCGTCGGTGCCGGTGTCGAGCATCGTGTGGACGGGGTTGGTGCGCCGCCGCCAGCCCTTCTGCGGGCCGTCCACGTCGAACCGAAGCGAGAGCGAGAAGCTGTCGCCCCGGCGGATCAGCGCGGCGCCCTCGCGGCGCTTGGCGGGGGTGAGGAAGTTCAGCGTGCCCAGCCGGTCGTCCTCGCCCCACCGACCCCAGTTAGAGCAGGTCTTGGCGGCCTCGGCGACGGCGCCCTCGGGGTCGGCCCGGTTCACGCGCGCCCCTCGGCCACGCAGCGGGTGCGCTGGACGCCCAGCCCGGTGATCGTCGACTCCATGACGTCGCCGTCGCGCAGCAGCCGCCCGTGGTGGATGCCGTTGCCCGCCGGGGAACCGGTCAGCACCAGGTCGCCGGGCAGCAGGGTGGCCGTCTGCGAGGCGTAGGACACGACCCGCGCCACGTCGAAGATCATGTCCTCGGTCGACTCGTCCTGCATGGTCTCGCCGTTGAGCTTCAACGTCAGCCGCAGGTCCATCGGGTCCGGCACGAACTCGGCGGGCACCAGGTACGGGCCCAGCGGGGTGAAGCCCGGCGCGTTCTTGGCGCGGAACCAGTCCGTGCCGATCTCGCGCATGTCGGCGCGGAAGACGTGGTCGCGCGCGGTGAGGTCGTTGGCGATGGTGTAGCCCGCGACGTGCTCCAGCGCCCGGTCGGGGGAGACCCGGTGCGCGGGCCTGCCGATCACCGCGGCCAGCTCCAGCTCCCAGTCCGGCTGCTCGCACCACGCCGGCAGCACCACGTCGTCGTACGGCCCGGTGACGGCCGACGGCAGCCCGGTGAACACGTACGGCTGGTCCTCCCGCGCCCGCCGGTCCATCAGCTCGGCGGCCCGTTCCCGGGCCCGCTCCTCGGGCTCGGCCGAGCCCGCCGGGCGGTGCGCCACCACGAGGTCGATGACGTGCTGGCGGTAGTTCGCCCCGGACTGGACCACCTGCCGCGGCGCGACCGGCGCGTGCACCCGCAGCCCGGCCGCCGGCCGCCACTCGCGGTGGCCGTCGCGGACCAGGCCGCGCAGCGTCGGCAGGGTGTCGTCCCAGCGGTCGAGCAGCGCGAGGGTGGACGCGGGCCGCCACGGCAGCGCCCGCTCCAGGTCCAGCACCCGGTCCTCGACGACCAGGCCGGGGAACGGGGTCCCGTCGTCGGAGAAGGTGCCGAGCGCGAACCGGACCGGTTGCGTGGGTGTTGCCATCAGGTGTCCTCCCGTGTCGTGAGGACTACTGTGACCCGGGTCAAATAATCGTGGAAATGAATGTTCGTAATGCAATGTATCCACGGCGTGGATGCCTGGAGGCGCGGTGAACCTGTCCAACCTCGATCTCAACCTGGTCGTCGCCCTGCGCGCGCTGCTGGAGGAGCGCAACGTGACCAGGGCCGGGCACCGCATCGGCCTGACCCAGCCCGCCATGAGCGCGGCCCTCGCCCGCCTGCGCCGCCACTTCGACGACCCCCTGCTGTCCCGCACCGGTTCCCGCTACGACCTGACCCCGCTGGGCGCGGTCCTGCGCGACCGGGCCGCCGCTGCGTGCGAGGTGCTGGAGCGGGTCTTCGCCAGCCAGGCCGCCTTCGACCCGGCCACCGAGACCCGCGAGTTCACCCTCCTGACCTCCGACTACGGCGCGACCGTGTTCGGCGTGCCGCTGGCCCGCGTGCTGCACGAGGAGGCGCCGGGCGTCCACCTGACGTTCCGGCAGACGGCCCCGGACCTGCTGGAGAACCTGGGCACCGTGCTCAGCACGGTGGACGGGCTGCTCATGCCCCACGGGGTCCTGGACGACTTCCCCTCCGTCGGGCTCTTCACCGACCGGTGGGTCTGCCTGGTCGCCGACGACAACCCCGAGGTCGACGACGAACTGACCCTCGACCACCTCGCCCGCCTGCCCTGGTGCGTCTACCAGCGCGCCTACGACGCGCCCGTCACCCGTCAGCTGAGCATGCTCGGCATCAGCCCCCGCGTGGACGTCTCCGTGCCCTCGTTCCACCTGCTGCCGTCGCTCGTCACCGGCACCCGCCGGGTGGCCCTGGTGCAGCAGCGCCTGGTCGGGCACTTCCCCACGCCGGGCGTGCGCGTGCTGCCGTGCCCCTTCCCCGCGGTGCCGCTCCAGGAAGCGCTGTGGTGGCACCCGGTGCACGCCCAGGACGCCGGCCACGGCTGGCTGCGGGAGGTCGCCGGGAGGGTGGGCAGGGGCATCGACGCCGGACGGTGAGGGCGCTCCGGGCACCGGGGCCCCAGGTCGCCGGGGCCTCAGGTCGCCGGCGGCAGAACGCTGTCCCGCAGCACGAGCGTCGGGCTGGAGGTGCGCCGGGCCCCCTCGACCGCATTGCCGTCGATCTGCGCCACCAGCAGGTCGAGCGCGTCGCGGGCGACCGCGTCGAAGTCCTGCCGGACGGTGGTCAGCGGCGGCGTGAAGTAGGCGGCCTCGGGCACGTCGTCGAAGCCGACCACGCTCACGTCGCGGGGCACCCGGCGTCCGCGCTCGTGCATCGCCCGCAGGATGCCCAGCGCCAGGTGGTCGTTGGCCGCGAAGATCGCGGTGACCTCCGGCATCCGCGCCAGCACCTGGCCCGCGCGGTACCCGGATGCCGCGCTCCAGTCGGCGGGCACGACCGGCGGCACCTCCGCGCCCGCGGCCTCCAGCGCCGAGCGCCAGCCCCTGACCCGGTCCGCGCTGTCGAACCAGTCCGGCGGTCCCGAGACGTGCCACACCGTCCGGTGCCCGGCCTCCAGCAGGTGCCGGGTCGCGGCGACCGCGCCCGCCGCCTGGTCCACCGCCACCAGCGGGGTGGAGCGCTCCGAGTCGCCGTCGACCATGACCAGCGGCACGCCGCGGGGGACGGTGTCGACCGCGTCGTGCGCCGACGCCGTCGGCGCGATCACCACGATGCCCGCCACCCGCTGGTCGCGGTGCCGCTCCAGGGCCGTGGTGATGGACTCGCGGTCGATCACGTTCGCCCGGTGCGCGGTCACCACGAACCCCGCGTCCGCCGCCACCTGCTCGAACGCCGCCAGCAACGAGGCGGGTCCGCACAGCGTCGTGTTCTGGGCCACCACACCGATCAGCTGCGAGCGGCCCGTCACCAGCGCGCGGGCGAACCGGTTCGGGCGGTAGCCCAGCTCCTCGATCGCCGCCTGCACCCGCAGGCGCGTGCGCTCCTGGACGTACGGGTGCCCGTTGAGCACCCGTGACACCGTCTGGTGCGAGACCCCGGCGAGCCGGGCGACGTCAGCCATCGCGGGTGCGCCGGAAGCCCTGTTCCCCACTACCGCCCCATCCGCGCGACAGGCGCCCTCCGAAAGTTTCGGTATCTTCTCCGATCGTCTTTGATCAGCACGTCAATGTAGACACGCGACATTTGGCCCGTCAACGGTGGCGGGCGCTAAAAGTTTGCCCGCGAATTTTAGCGCGGAAATCTTCCCGGAAACCCCGGTCAGCAGCCTTGACACCTATTTGTGTTATCGCTAACACTGGCCCGTAACACGGAGTTGACACGGCCGACCAAATCCCTGCTTCCAGTGCCCGCAGTGGGCACAAATCCGCTGTTAGCGATCACATGCACCCCGACCGCCGTTCCGGAGGAGCACCATGTCATCTTTCGGCCGACGATTGCCCCGAAAGCTTTCGGGCACACCGGCGTCCACTCCCCCGCCCCGGCGCCGGGGGCTGCGGGCCGTCGCCACGACGATCGCCCTGGCCGGCGCGACCCTCACCGCGACCGGTCCCGCGGCGCGGGCGACGGGCGAGTGGGCGCCCGCTCCCTCGTACACGTCCACGGACCGGGGGGACGGCACCTACTCCGTGCCCCTGCTCAACTCCGACGTGCCGGACGTGAGCGTGGAGCGCGTCCCGGCGGCCGAGAACGACGAGGGCCGGGACGTCTACTACATGATCAGCACGACGATGCACCTGAGCCCCGGCGCGCCGATCATGAAGTCCTACGACCTGGTCAACTGGGAGATCGTCAACTACGTCTTCGACCGGGCGGACATCGGCGACTCGTCCTCGCTGCGCAACGGCCGCAACTCCTACGGCCAGGGCCAGTGGGCGTCGTCGCTGCGCCACCGCGACGGCCGGTTCTACGTCGCCTTCAACACCAACAACCTCGGCGGCTCGTACCTCTACACCACCGACGACATCGAGGACGGCGCGTGGACCCGGCTGCCGCTGGGGCGCGCGTTCCACGACCCGTCGCTGTACTTCGACGAGCGCGACGGCGGAACGCCGTACATCTTCTACGGGTCGGGGTCGACCAGCGCGGTGAAGCTGGACGCCGGCCTGACCCGCGTGGTGGCGGAGTACCCGAACGTCCTGCGGCCCGCGGACTACCCGGGTTCGCCGTTCCTCGGCGGCCTGTTCGAGGGTGCCCAGGTCCAGTACATCGACGGCCACTACTACGTCGTGATCATCACCTGGCCGCCGGGCCAGGGCCGCCAGGTGGTCCTCTTCCGCTCGCCCCACCTGCTCGGGCGGTACGCGACGGCCGACGGCTCCAACCCGTACCAGGCGCGGGGCGTGCTGAACTCCAACGGCTTCGCGCAGGGCAGCCTCGTGCCGATCTCGCGCGCGGACGGCGGCACCGACTGGCACGGCCTGTTCTTCCGCGACTCGTTCCCGGTCGGCCGCATCCCGGCGCTGATCCCGGCCACGTGGCGGGACGGCTGGCCCACCTTCGGCCACGACGGGGTGGTCCCGGTGGACGGGGCGTTCCCCAAGCCGATCCGGCTGAGCCCCGCGCAGGAGGCGCTCGAACGCCAGAAGGCCGTCGTCGCCTCGGACGACTTCGCGAACGACGCGCCGCACAAGGCCTACATGGACGAGCGGTGGACGATCCCCGCACCGACCCCGGGCGCCGGCGAGCACCCGACCGAGGAGGAGATCAGGCCCAACGGCTCCCGCCTCGGCCTGACCTGGCAGTGGAACCACGCGCCGGACAACCGCCACTGGTCGCTCACCGACCGCGACGGCTGGCTCAGGCTCACCACAGGCAAGGTCGTCACCGGCGACTACGCCTACACCAAGCTGTCGAACCGGGCCGAGCTGACCTGGTTCGAGGAGGCCCGCAACACGCTGTCGCAGCGGGTGTTCGGGCCGAAGGGCTCGGCGGAGACCAAGCTCGACGTCTCCGGGATGCGGGACGGCGACGTCGCGGGCCTGGCGATGTACAACCGCGGCTTCTCCTACGTCGCGGTGAAGCGCGTCGACGGGCGCAACACCCTCGGCGTGGTCAACCGGGTGCAGCCCTTCCCGGTCACCTTCGACCAGGCGACGGCGGAGGGCTTCGTGCCCGGCACCGAGGTGCCGCTCGGCGACGCCGCCGAGGTCCACCTCAAGGGCGACGTCGAGTTCGACGCGCCGACCGGTCAGGGCTGGACCACGTTCTACTACAGCCTGGACGGGCTCGACTGGCACCGGCTGGGCAACCGGGTCGGGCCGCAGGCGCTCGACGGCAGCCTCGCCCACTTCATGGGCCACCGGTGGGGCCTGTTCAACTACGCGACCGCGCAGGCCGGCGGCCACGTCGACTTCGACCACTTCCTGCTCGGCGACACCCTCACGGCGGAGGGCCGGCCGCTCGACACCGGCGCCCTGGACGCGGCGATCGCGCACGCCCGCACCCTCGACGAGCACCACTACCCCGCCGACGCCTGGGCCGCGATGCGCGAGGCGCTTCGCAAGGCCCAGGAGGCCCGGGCTTCCCGGTTCGGCACGCAGAACCAAATCGACGCGCCGGAGCGGGCGCTGAGCCTGGAACTGGTCCGCCTGGGCGTGGCCAGGGTGCCGGTGGCGGTGGGCGTGTCCGCCCGGACCCGGTGCACCGGGCCCAAGGTGGTGCTCACCGTCGAGGTCACCAACCACGAGGCGGTCCCGGTGGACGTCACGGTCGGGACGCCGTACGGGACGAAGTCCTTCCGCGACGTCAAGCCGGGCAAGACCCGCGCCCACCCGTTCGCGACCCGGGAGCGGGGCGTGCCGGCGGGTTCGGCGCTGGTCACCGCGTCCGCGACGGTCGACGGCGAGCCGCGGACGGCCGAGATTCGCGCCCCCTACGAGGCGCGCACCTGCCGGTGAGCGCCCCCCACACCCGGAACGACCCCCGCAACCGGAACAAGGAGAACCACGTGCACCGACAACGTCCACAGCGGTCGGGGCGGCGCAGGGCCGTCGTCCTCGCCGCCGTCGGCGCCCTGCTCGCGGGCGGCCTCACCGCCGCACCGGCGGCCACGGCCGCCGCACCGAACCTCATCGCCAACCCCGGTTTCGAGGACGGCCTGTCCGGGTGGATCGCCAACAACGGCAACGCCGGCGACGGCGCCACCCTGTCACCCACCGACGACGCCCACTCGGGCTCGGCCGCGGTGCTGGTGACCAACCGGAAGACGACCGGGTCGGGACCGATGCAGGACCTGGCCGGCAAGGTGGGCGCCGGGAAGACCTACACCGTCACCGCCAGGGTGAAGTACGAGAACCCGGCGAGCCCGGCCACCAAGCAGTTCTTCGTCACCATGCACTACGGCGGCTCGACCTACACCAACCTCGGCACGGGCACGGTGCCGCGCGGCCAGTGGGGCCTGCTCCAGGGCACCTTCACGATCCCGGCCGGCCAGGACGTCTCGACGCCGCGCGTGTTCGTCGAGACGCCGTGGGTCGCCGACCCGGCCTCCGCGCCGGCGACGCACCTGATGGACTTCAAGGTCGACGACGTCGTCCTGCGGGAGTTCACGCCGTCGACCACCATCGAGGTGCTGGCCAAGAACCCCGGCGAGGGCAACCCGCTGATCTCCCACAAGTTCGGCGCCGACGGCAACGCCTTCGTCCACGGCGACCGGGTGTACGTCTACATGACCAACGACACCCAGGTCTACAACCCCGGTCCGGACGGGACCTCGCCCACCAACACCTACGGCGGGATCAACACGATCACCGTGATCTCCTCCGACGACCTGGTCAACTGGACCGACCACGGCGAGATCCCGGTGGCCGGCCCGAACGGCCTGGCGAAGTACGCCTCGCAGTCGTGGGCGCCCGCGGTCGAGAGCCGCGTGGTCGACGGCGTGGAGAAGTTCTTCCTCTACTTCGCCAACAACGGCGCGGCCACGGGCGTCCTGGTCGGCGACTCGCCGCTGGGCCCCTGGCGCGACGAGCGCGGCAGCCTGCTCGTCACCGGCCAGACCCCCGGCGCCTCGGACGGCCGCAACTGGCTGTTCGACCCGGGCGTGTTCATCGACGACGACGGCCAGGGCTACCTGTACTTCGGCGGCGGCGGTGACGACGGCTCCGGCTCCTACGAGAACACCAACCACCCGAAGTCGACGCGCGTCATCAAGCTGGGCGACGACATGATCAGCACCGAAGGCGCGGCCGAGACCATCGACGCGCCCCTGGTGTTCGAGGCGGGCCACGTCTTCGAGCGCGAGGGCCGGTACTACTACTCCTACTCGTCCAACTTCGGCTTCGGCGGTCCGATCGACCCGAACGGCCCGCCGACCGGCGCCATCGCCTACCTGATGTCCGACGACCCGATGGGGCCCTGGACGCCCGAGACCTACGCGGGCGTGATCTTCAAGAACCCCGGCACCTG
>NZ_JBHWIE010000295.1:0-8967 GCF_042732085.1 Actinosynnema sp. NPDC059797 | reverse complement strand
CGCGGGCAGCCGGGACGCCGCGTGCGCCTTCAGCGCCGCCGGGTCGGCGAGGCCCGGCGTGCCCACGACGTAGGCGACCAGGCGCAGGTCGCCGGGGCCGAACGGGCGCGCCACCACGGCGGCCCGCACCACGTCCGGGTGGTCCTGGAGCACCGCGGCGATCTCGTCGGGCTCGATGCGCAGGCCGCGGATCTTGACCTGGTCGTCGGCCCGCGACAGGTACTCCAGCACGCCTTCGCCGCACCACCGCACCACGTCGCCGGTGCGGTAGAGCCGCGAGCCGGGCGCGCCGAACGGGGAGGCCACGAACCGCTGCGCGGTCAGCGACGGCCGGTCGTGGTAGCCGCGCGCCAGCTGCACGCCCGCCAGGTACAGCTCGCCGGGCACGCCGGGCGGCACGGGCCGCAGGCGCTCGTCGAGCACGTACACCGCCGTGTTCCACACCGGACGTCCGATGGGGACGGTCGCGGTGACCTCCGCGCCGGTGAAGGCGTGCGCGGTCACGTCCACCGCGGCCTCCGTGGGGCCGTAGAGGTTGTGCAGCCCCGCACCGCACACCGCGGCGAACCGGCGCGCCAGCGCGGTCGGCAGGGCCTCGCCGCTGCACACCACCCGCACCAGGTCGGGGCAGCGCTCACCGGACTCCTCCAGGTGCGCGGTGAACGCCTCCAGCATCGACGGCACGAAGTGCCCGGTGGTGACCCGCTCCCGTCGCACCAGCCCGGCCAGGTACGCCGGGTCGCGGTGCCCGTCCGGCCGGGCGACCACCAGCGCGGCGCCGACGTGGAACGGCCAGAAGAACTCCCACACCGACACGTCGAAGCTCGACGGCGTCTTCTGGAGCACCCGGTCGCCCGGGGTCAGCCGGTACTCGTCCTGCATCCACAGCAGCCGGTTGACGATCGCGCGGTGGGTGACCACCACGCCCTTGGGCCGCCCCGTGGAGCCGGAGGTGTAGATGACGTAGGCCGGGTCGTCGCCGAGCACGGTCGGCAGCGGGCCCGCGTCCCCGGCGCCCAGCCCGCGCAACGCCTCCTCGTCGAGCACCAGCACCGGGTCCGCGTCGGCCAGCATGAACGCCACCCGGTCGGCCGGGTAGTCGGGGTCCACCGGCAGGTACGCCGCGCCCGCCCGCTGCACCGCGTGCAGCGCCACCACCAGGTCCACCGAGCGGGGCAGCACCACGGCCACCACCCGCTCCTGTCCCGCGCCGCGCCCGCGCAGGGCTCGCGCCAGGCGGTCCACCCGGGCGTCGAACTCGGCGTAGGTCAGCGCCGTCCCGTCGTCGGCGACCAGGGCGACCGCGTCGGGCGTGCGCCGCACCTGCGCGGCGAACAGCTCGGGCAGCGTCGTGCCCGGCACGGGCCGGCCGGTGTCGTTCCAGGAGCCCAGCACGCGGTCGCGCTCGTCGGCGCCCAGCACGTCCACCTCGCCGAGCCGCGTGCCCGGGTCGGCCGCGGCGGCGGCCAGCACCCGCGCCAGCCGGTCGACCAGCGACCGCGCGGTGGCCTCGTCGAACAGGTCCTCGCGGTACGCCAGCGCGCCGTCGAGCCCGGCCGGCGCGCCGTCGGCGTCGCGCGCCTCGCGCAGGCCGAGGCTCAGGTCGAACGCGCTCGTCCCGGACGACACGGGCGCGGGCTCCACCGCCAGGCCCGGCAGCTCCAGCGCGGCGTCCCCGGTGTTCTGCAGGGTCAGCAGCACCTGGCACAGCGGGTGCCTGGCCAGCGACCGCGGCGGGTTCAGCCGCTCCACCAGCCGTTCGAAGGGCACGTCCTGGTTGGCGTAGGCGGCGAGGTCGGCCTCGCGGACGCGGGCGAGCAGTTCGGTGAAGGTGGGGTCGCCGGAGGTGTCGGTGCGCAGGACGAGGGTGTTGACGAAGAACCCGACCAGGTCGTCCAGCGCCTCGTCCGGGCGGCCCGCGACCGGTGTGCCGATCGGCACGTCGGTCCCCGCGCCCAACCGCGTGAGCAGGGCGGCGAACGCGGCCTGGAACACCATGAACGGCGTGGTCCGGGTGCGCCGGGCCAGCGCCAGCACCCCCCGGTGCAGCTCCGCGCCCCACCGCACCGGCACGTGCCCGGCGGTCTGCGCGGACGACGACGGCCGCGGCCGGTCGGCGGGCAGCTCCAGCTCGTCGGGCACGCCGGCCAGCGCGTCGGTCCAGAACGCGAGCTGCCGGGCCAGCGGGCTGCCCGGGTCGTCCTCGGACCCCAGCACCTCCCGCTGCCACAGCGCGTAGTCCGCGTACTGGATGGGCAGCGGCGTCCAGTCGGGCGCGGCGCCGGAGACCCGGGCGGTGTAGGCGGCGGCCAGGTCGCGCAGCAGCGGGCCCATCGACCAGCCGTCGCCCGCGATGTGGTGCAGCACCAGCGCCAGCACGTGCTCCTCCGCGCCCAGCCGCACCAGCGCGGTGCGCAGCGGCAGGTCCGAGGTCAGGTCGAACGGCGTGGCCACGAGCGGGCGCAGGGCCGCCGCCAGGTCCTCCGGCGCGTGGTCGAGCAGCACGAGCGGCGGCGCGGCGTCCAGGACCCGTTGCACGGGGGCGCCGTCGATCTCGGGGAAGGTGGTGCGCAGTGATTCGTGCCGGTCCACGACGTCGGCCAGGGCGGCGCGCAGGGCGGGCACGTCCAGCGCGCCGCGCAGCCGCAGCGCCACCGGCACCGCGTAGCTGGGGTTGCGCTCGTCGAGCCGGTTGACGAACCACAGCCGGCGCTGGGCGAAGGACAGCGGCACGGCGTCGGGCCGGTCGACCGGGCGGGGCGCGGGGCGCGCGGCGACACCGCGGTCCAGGCACGAGCCCAGGCCCGCGACCGTGGGGTTGGCGAACAGGTCGGCCACGGCCAGCTCCGCGCCGAGGGTGGTGCGGACCCGGCTGACCAGGCGGGTGGCCAGCAGCGAGTGGCCGCCCAGGTCGAAGAAGTCGTCGTCCAGGCCCACCTCGGGCACGCCGAGCAGTTCGGCGAACAGGCCGCACAGGATCTCCTCGCGCGGCGTGCGCGGCGGGCGGCCGCCGGCGGACAGGTCCGGCGCGGGCAGGGCCTTCCGGTCGAGCTTGCCGTTGGCGGTCAGCGGCAGCGCGTCGAGCACCACCAGCGCGGCGGGCACCATGTGCTCGGGCAGCACGGTCCCCAGGTGCGCCCGCAGCTCCGCGACGTCCACCGGCCCGCGCGGCGCCACGTAGCCCACCAGGGCCTTGAGCCCCGGCCGGTCCTCGCGCACCACGACCGCCGCGTGCGCCACGGCCGGGTGCCCGGCCAGCACCGCCTCGACCTCGCCGAGCTCGATGCGGAACCCGCGGACCTTCACCTGCTGGTCGGCGCGGCCCGCGAACTCCAGCGCGCCGTCGGCGCGCCGCCGCACCAGGTCGCCGGTCCGGTACATGCGCTCGCCCGGCGCCCCGAAGGGGCAGGCGGTGAACCGCTCCGCGGTCGGGCCGGGCCGGCCGTGGTAGCCGCGGGCCAGGCCCGCGCCCGCCAGGTACAGCTCGCCGACCACGCCCACCGGCACGGGCTCCAGCCGCGCGTCGAGCACGTAGGCGCGCGTGTTGTCCACCGGCCCGCCGATCGGCGGCGGCACGTCGGCACGGTCCTCCGGCGACACGGTCGCGCCCGTGGCCACCACCGAGAACTCCGTGGGCCCGTAGTGGTTCACCAGCCGGAACGGCGCGCCGGCCGGCGGGCGGCGGCGCAGCGCGTCACCACCGGTCAGCACCACGCGCAGCGAGGTCCCCGCGGCGGCCAGGTCGTCGAGCACCAGCTCCAGGCGCGGCGTCGGCAGGAAGCACGCGGTCAGCCGCCGCTCGGCGATCCACCGCACCAGCGCGTCGCCGTCGGCGAGGGTGCGCGCGTCGGGCAGGTGCAGCCGCGCGCCCGCCACCAGGTACGGCCAGACCTCCCACACCGCGGCGTCGAAGCCCTGCGCGGCCACCTGGGCGGCGCGGTCCGCGGCCGTGATCCCGTACTCCCGCACGTGCCAGGCGCACAGGTCGGCCAGCCCGCCGTGGTCGACCACCACGCCCTTGGGCCTGCCGGTGGACCCGGAGGTGTAGATGACGTAGGCGGCGTCCGCGGGACCCACCGGGACCGCCACCGGCTCGGCGGGCGCGGTGCCCGGGTCGTCCAGGCACACCACCTCGGGCGCGGTGACCCGGTCGCGCAGCGCCCGCTCGGTCAGCACCACCGGCGCGGCGGCGTCGGCGAGCACGTACGCCAGCCGCTCGGCCGGGTAGTCGGGGTCCAGCGGCAGGTACGCCGCGCCGGCCTTGAGCACGCCGAGCAGCGCCGCGATCCCGGCGGGGGACCGGTGCAGGCACACGCCGACCGGGTCGCCCGGCCGCACGCCGAGGTCGAGCAGGCGGCGCGCGACCCGGTTCGCGGCCGCGTCCAGCCCGGCGTAGGTCAGCTCGTCCACCGCGGGCGCGTCGGGCGTCCCGGCCGCGCGCCGCGCCACCAGGTCCGGCACGGACACCCAGTCGCCGGCGGGGACGGCGGTGTCGTTCCAGGTCTCCAGCAGCCGGGTCCGCTCGCCGGGCGCGAACACGTCCAGCGCGCCCAGCCGCGCCCGCGGGTCGGCCGCCGCCGCGGTGAGCAGGCGGCCCAGCCGCTCCAGCAGCGACCGCGCGGTGGCCTCGTCGAACAGGTCGGCCGCGTACTCCAGGTTCGCGGTGAACGCCTCGTCCTCCGTGACCGCCAGCGCGAGGTCGAACTTGGCCGTGCCGGTCCACGCCGACACCGGTTCGACGTCCAGGCCGGGCAGCGCCGGGCCGTCGCCGCCGCCCGCGTTCTGGAGCACCAGCGTGACCTGGAACAGCGGGTGCCTGGCCAGCGAGCGGACCGGGTTCAGCTCCTCCACGACCCGTTCGAAGGGCACGTCCTGGTTGGCGTAGGCGGCGAGGTCGGCCTCGCGGACGCGTTCCAGCAGTTCGGTGAAGGTGGGGTCGCCGGAGGTGTCGGTGCGCAGGACGAGGGTGTTGACGAAGAAGCCGACCGCGTCGTCCAGCGCCTCGTCGGTGCGCCCGGCGACCGGGGAGCCGATCGGGAGGTCCGTGCCCGCGCCCAGGCGGGTCAGCAGGGCGGCCAGGCCCGCGTGCAGCACCATGAAAGCCGTGCTGCCGGTCGCGGCGGCCAGGTCGCGCACCGCGCCGCGCACCTCCGCGCCGAACTCGGCGACCACCAGCCCGCCGCGCCCGGACGGGACCGCGGGACGGGGCCGGTCGGTGGGCAGGTCGAGCTGGTCGGGCGCGCCCGCCAGGGCCTCGCGCCAGAACCGCAGCTGGCCCGCGACGAGGCTGTCCGGGTCGTCCTCGACGCCGAGCAGGTCCCGTTGCCACAGCGCGTAGTCCGCGTACTGGACGGACAGCGGGGCCCAGTCGGGCGAGGCGCCGGAGACCCGGGCGGTGTAGGCGGCGGCCAGGTCGCGCAGCAGCGGGCCCTTGGACCAGCCGTCGCTGGCGATGTGGTGCAGCACCAGCACCAGCACGTGCTCCTCCGGCGCGACCGCCAGCAGGTGGGCCCGCAGCGGCGGTTCGGCGGCCAGGTCGAACGCGTGCGCGGAGGCGGCGGCGACCGCGGCGTCCACCTCGTCGGCCGCGACCGCGGTGACGACCAGGTCCGGCGCGGCGTCCAGGACCCGTTGCACGGGGGCGCCGTCGATCTCGGGGAAGGTGGTGCGCAGTGATTCGTGCCGGTCCACGACGTCGGTCAGGGCGGCGCGCAGGGCGGGCACGTCCAGCGCGCCGCGCAACCGCAGCGCCCACGGCGAGTTGTAGGCGGTGGAGCCCCGGTGCACCTGGTCGAGCACCCACAGCCGCTGCTGCGCGTGCGACAGCGGCAGCGGTTCGGGCCGCTCCACCGGGCGCAGCGCGGGCCGGGCGCTGCCCGCGGACTCCAGCCGGGCGGCCAGGCCGCGCGGGGTCGGCGCGGTGAACAGGTCGCGGATGCCCAGCTCCACGCCGAGCGCCGCGCGCACCCGGCTGATCAGGCGGGTGGCCAGCAGCGAGTGGCCGCCCAGGTCGAAGAAACCGTCCTCGGCCCCCACCGAGGCCAGGCCGAGCACCTGCGCGAACAGGCCGCACAGGATCTCCTCGCGCGGCGTGCGCGGCTCGTCGCCGGAGCCCGCCGACGCGTAGTCCGGCGCGGGCAGCGCCCGGCGGTCCAGCTTGCCGTTGGGCGTGCGGGGCAGCTCGTCGAGCACGACCACCGCCGCGGGCACCAGGTGCTCGGGCAGCAGCCCGGCCACGTGCGCCCGCACCTCGGCCGGCGCGACCTCGCCCACCGCGTAGGCGACCAGGCGCCCGTCGCCCGGCCGGTCCTCGCGCACCACGACCGCGGCGCTGGTCACCGCCGGGTGGGCGAGCACCGCCGCCTGCACCTCGGCCGGCTCCACCCGGAACCCGCGGATCTTGACCTGCTCGTCGGCGCGGCCCACGTACTCCAGCACGCCGTCCGGCCGCAGCCGCACCAGGTCGCCGGTGCGGTACATCCGCTCGCCGGTCCGGAACGGGTCGGCCACGAACCGCTCGGCGGTCGCGCCCTGCGCGCCGAGGTAGCCCAGCGCCAGGCCCGCGCCCGCGAGGTGCAGCTCGCCGACGCCGCCGGGCGGCACCAGCCCCAGCCGCGCGTCGAGCACGTAGCCGTGCTTGCCCGCCACCGGGCGGCCGATCGGCACGGACCGCCGGTCCAGGTCCGCCGCGGTGATCTCGTGGGCGGTGCTGTAGCCCATGCTCTCGGCCGGGCCGTAGCCGTTGGTGAGCCGCACGTGCCCGTGCTCGCGCAGCGCCTTGGCCGCGTGCGCCGCCGACGCGGGCTCGCCGCCGGTCATGGCCCGCCGCACGGCCGCGAACACCCCGGGGTGCTCGTCGAGCACGTGGTTGAACAGGCTGGCCGACGCCTTGAACACGGTCACGCCGTGCTCGGCGACCAGGCGGGCGATGGCGTCCGGGTCCGGCGGGCCCGCCGGGTGCAGCACGCACGTGCCGCCGTGCAGCAGCGGGCCGAACAGCTCGGTGCCGAAGGCGTCCCACGACACCGGCGCGGCCTGGAGCCACACCTGGTCGGCGTCGAACTCCGCGTAGTCCTGGCCGGTGAGCGTGGCCACCACGGCGCGGTGCGGCGCGAGCACGCCCTTGGGCTCGCCGGTCGAGCCGGAGGTGAACATGACCACGGCCGGGTCGCGCGGGTCCACCGCCACGCCGGGGTCGTGGTTGGGGCCCGCCGGGCGGGCGTCCGCGTACCGCGCGCCCAGGCCGTCGACCGGCGCGCCGACCACGACGCCCGCGCCCGCCCGCCGCACCGCCGAGCGCAGCCGGTCGGCCGGGAACGCGGTGTCCAGCAGGGTGTAGCAGCCGCCGGCCTTGAGCACGCCGAGCAGCGCGGCGACCAGCTCCGGCCCGCGGTCGAGGTGCACGCCGACCACCTCGCCGGGCCGCACGCCCAGCTCCAGCAGGTGGTGGGCGACCCGGTTGGCCCACCGGTCCAGCTCGCCGTAGGTGACGCGGCCGTCGTCGCCGACCAGGGCGGTGGCGTCGGGCGTGCGGGCGGCCCGCGCGGCGACCAGTTCGTGCACGCACCCCTGGACCGGGGCCGGGGCCGGCCTGGTCAGCTCCGCCACCTCGTCCCGGTCGAGCAGGGGCAGCGCGCCGATCGGCGTGGCGGGGTCGGCCGCCACCGCCGTGAGCAGCCGGGCCAGGCGCCGCCCGAGCGCCGCGACGGTCTCGCGGTCGAACAGGTCGGCGGCGTAGTCCCAGTTCACCCGCAGGCCGCCCGCCGCTGGCCGCTCGCGGACGCCCAGCGTCATGTCGAACTTCACCGCGCCCGTGCCCAGCGGCACCGCCTCGACCTCCAGGCCGGGCAGGTCGAGCCGGCCCTCGCCGTCGGCGGCGTGCACCAGCATGACCTGGAACAGCGGGTGCCGGGACAGCGACCGCGGCGGGTTCAGCTCCTCCACCACCCGCTCGAACGGCACGTCCTGGTGGGCGAAGGCGGTCAGGTCGGCCTCCCGGACCCGCGCCACCAGCTCGCGGAACGTCGGGTCGCCCGAGGTGTCGGTGCGCAGGACGAGGGTGTTGACGAAGAACCCGACCAGGTCCTCCAGCGCCTCGTCGGTGCGCCCGGCGACGGCCGTGCCGAACGGGACGTCCGTGCCGCCGCCGTGCCGGGTCAGCAGCGCCGCGACCGCGGCCTGCACCACCATGAACAGCGAGGCCCCGGTGTCGGCGGCCAGGTCCAGCAGCGCCCGGTGCACGTCCGCGGGCACGTCCACCGGCACCGAGCCGCCCCGGTGCCCGGCGACCGCGGCGCGGGGCCGGTCGGCCGGGAAGCCCACCTCCTCCGGCAGGTCGGCCAGGGCCCGCGCCCAGTGCGCCACCTGCCCGCTGAACCGGCTGCCCGGGTCGTCCGGGTCGCCCAGCACGTCCTGCTGCCAGAACGTGTAGTCGGCGTACTGCACCGGCAGCTCGGCGAACCCCGGCGCGCGGCCGGCGAGCCGCGCGGCGTAGGCCGCCGCCAGGTCGCGGGTCAGCGGTCCGGTGGACCCGCCGTCGCCCGCGATGTGGTGCAGCACGAACAGCAGCACGTGGTCCCGTTCGCCCACTTCGAACAGTCGCGTGAGGACCGGCGGGGCGGCGGTCAGGTCGAACACGTACCCGGTGGCCTCCGCCAGCGCGGCGGGCAGCTCCTCCGGCGCCACCGGCGTCACCGCCAGCTCCGGCACGTCGCGCCGGACGTCCTGGCGCGGCTCGCCGTCCGCCTCGGGGTAGGCGGTGCGCAGCACCTCGTGCCGCTCCACCACGTCGGCCAGGGCGGCGCGCAGCGCGGGCACGTCCAGCTCACCGCGCAGCCGCAGCGCCACCGGGATGTTGTAGGTCGAGCCGGGTTCGACCCGGCTGAGGAACCACAGCCGCCGCTGGGTGAACGACAGGGGGATCGTCTCGCTCACTGGACCTCCTCCGAGCGGGTCCGGCGCCGCAGC
>NZ_JBHWIE010000294.1:0-8981 GCF_042732085.1 Actinosynnema sp. NPDC059797 | reverse complement strand
GGATCATCCGGAAGCCGGTGCGCACGAGGGCCTGGTCGTCGGCGATGACGACGCGCGGCGCGGGTTTCACGGCCGCTCCAGCGGGATGCGCGCCCGGACCCGGAACCCGCCGCCGAGCCTGCGCCGGGCGTCCAGGTCGCCGCCGAAGACCGCCACCCGCTGCCGCAGCCCGAGCAGGCCGCGCCCCTCGTCGGCGACGTCGTCGCGCGCGGGCGCGGCCCGGTCGCCGGACAGCACGCTCGGGCCGGTGTTGAGCACCTCCACGCGCAGGTAGTGGTCCGCGTACCGCACGGTCACCTCCGCCTTCACGCCGTCGCCGTGCTTGAGCGCGTTGGTCAGCGCCTCCTGGACGACGCGGTAGGCGGTCAGGTCCACACCGGACGGCAGCGGCCGGGGCTCGCCGGAGATGCGGACCTCCACCGGCAGCCCGGCGAACGAGATGCGGTCGACCAGCCGGCCGAGCCCGCTCAGGCCGGGCTGGGGCGACAGGTCGGCGCAGTCCTCGCCGTCGGCGGGCGGCGCGAGCACGCCGAGCAGGTGGCGCAGCTCGGTCATGGTGTCCCGACCGGCGGCCTCGACCGCCAGCAGCGCCGCCGAGGCCTGGTCGGGTTCCGCGTCGAGGACCCGGCGGGCCGCGCCGGCCTGCACCACCATGACGCTCACGTTGTGGCTGACGATGTCGTGCAGCTCCCGGGCGATCCTGGAGCGCTCCTCGTCGACCGCGTTGCGCGCCGCGCTCTCCCGTTCCCGCTCCAGCAGCCAGCCGCGTTCCTCCAGCGCGCGGGCGAACGCGCGCCGGGCGCGGGCGAGCCGGGCGACGAGCACGGCGAACACCACGGCGACCCCGGCCGCGACCCCCAGCCAACCCGGCCCGATGTCCCACACGGCGACCACTCTCCCAGGTCGCCGCCCGGACCCGCATCATCCCCCGGGGCCGGCGCGTACACCTCCGGGATGACCCGCACCGCCCGGTTACCTCCCGGGACCGATGACCCCGCCCGGCGCGCCGGCGCAGTATTGCCGCCGTGACCAGTGACAACAGCACGGCGCAAGTGGTGGTGGAGCTGTCCGCCGTGCGCAAGGAGTACCGCGACTCCGCGGCCCTGGACGGGGTTTCCCTGAGCATCCGGGCGGGGGAGGCGGTGGCGGTGATGGGGCCGTCGGGCAGCGGCAAGTCGACGTTGCTGAACATGGTGGCCGGGCTGGACCGGCCCACGTCCGGGTCGGTCGTGGTCAACGGCGACGACCTCGGCCGGATGGGCGAGACGGGCCTGGCGCTGTTCCGCCGCCGCCGGATCGGCATGATCTTTCAGTTCTTCAACCTGCTCGACGACCTGCCGGCGCTGGACAACGTCGCGCTGGCCGCGCAGCTCACCGGCACCTCGGCGGGCCAGGCCCGCAAACGCGCGCTGGAGCTGCTCGACGAGCTGGGCATCGCCGGGCGGCGCAACACCTACCCCGCCCAGCTGAGCGGCGGCGAGCGGCAGCGGGTGGCGGTCGCCAGGGCGCTGATGAACCGGCCCGCGCTGCTGCTGGCCGACGAGCCGACCGGGGCCCTGGACAGCCGGGCCGGCGAGCAGGTGATGGACCTGCTGCTCGACCTGAACCAGATCGGCCAGACCCTGCTGCTCGTGACGCACGACCAGGTGCTGGCGACCCGGTGCGCCAGCCGCCTGGTCGAGCTGGTCGACGGCCGGGTCGCCCGCGAGAGCAGCCTGGAGCGGACCCCGTGACCGCGGTGTGGCGGGTGGCGCGGGCCGCGGTGCGCCGGCGCAGGCTCCAGACGATCGTTATCGGCGTGGTGGTGGGGGTCTCCACGGCGACGGTCGTGCTGGCGCTCGGGCTGCTGGCGACGGCGTCGGCCCCGTTCGACCGGGCGCACGCCCAGCAGGGCGGCGCGCACCTGGTCGCGGCGTTCGACAGCGCCGCGGTGACGGCCGAGCAGCTGACCGCGGCGGCGGACCGGGCGGGGGTCGAGGCGGTGGCCGGACCGTTCGGCCAGGTCACCCTGGAGGTCTCGGCCGACCGGGACCTGCTGCTGCCGCCCACCCTGAACGCGGTGGGCCGGGCGGACCCCGGCGGCCCGGTGGACCGGGTGAACGTGTGGCGGGGCCGGTGGGCGGCCGGGCCGGGCGAGGTGGTCCTGGACCTGCCGCCCGGCTCCGACTTCGGCGTGAGCCCGGGTGACCGGGTGGACGTGCGGGGCGGTCACCGGCTCACCGTCGTGGGCCTCGCCCACTCGGTGAGCGACACCGCCGACGCGTGGGTCACGCCCGACCAGCTCGCGGTCCTGCGGCCGGCCGACGTCCAGGTCCTGTACCGCTTCACCCGCGCCGCGACGGCCGCGGAGGTCGAGGAGGGGCTCGCGGCGGTGACGGCCGGGCTGCCGTCCGGCGCGCTGCTCGGTTCGCAGTCCTACCTCACGCTGCGGCAGGAGGTGTCCGCCGAGTCGGGCGTCTACGTGCCGCTGCTGGTGGTGTTCGGCGTGCTCGGCGTGGCGGTGGCGGTCCTGATCGTCGCCAACGTGGTCAGCGGCGCGGTCGTGGCGGGGGTCCGGCACATCGGGGTGCTCAAGTCGCTCGGCTTCACCCCGAACCAGGTGATGGCGGTCTACCTGGTGATGGTCACCGCGCCGTCCGCCGTCGGCTGCGCGCTCGGCGCGGTGCTGGGCAACGTCGCGGCGCGGCCGATGCTCGCCGAGGCGTTCGAGGTCTTCGGCATGACGGACGTCGGCGTGGACCCCCTGGTGAACGTCGTCGCGCTGCTCGGGGTGCCGGCCCTGGTCGCCCTGGCCGCGTTGCTGCCGGCGCTGCGGGCGCGCCGGCTGTCGGCCGCCGAGGCGATCAGCGCGGGCAGCGCGCAGCGCGCCGGTCGCGCGCTCGCGGTCCAGCGGCTGCTCAGCGGCTCCCGGCTGCCGCGCTCGGTCAGCCTCGGCCTCGGCGTGCCGTTCGCCCGCCCGGCGCGCAGCGCCCTGACGCTGGCCGCGGTCGTCCTGGGCGTCATGGCCGTGACCCTGGCGATCGGCGTGACCAACTCCGTGACCGCCTACGAGGACGCGGTCAGGCCGGTCCACGACGACCGGGTGGAGCTGGTGGTCGGGAAGGAGGGTGGTGGGCAGGGCGCCGAGCTGGGCGGACCGACCCACGGCGTCCCGCCGGTGCTGGGCGACGCCGAGGACGAGGCGGTGCTGCGCGCCCTGCCCGGCGCGGTCCGGGTGGCGGCGACCTCGCGCCAACTGGTGCGGCTGGTCGGCGGCCAGGACCTGACCATGGTCCAGTTCTACCGGGGTGACGGGGAGGAGCTGGGCCCGCGGATCCTGAGCGGGCACTGGCCGGACGGCCCGGGGCAGGTGGCCGCCCCGTCCAGGTTCCTGAACCAGCACGGGCTGCGGGTCGGCGACGCGATCACCGTGGAGCTGCGGGGGCAGCGCGCGCGGGTGGAGATCGTCGGCGTGGCCCTGGTCAACAACGCCGGGCAGGTCTTCGCCGACTGGGACCTGCTCGACCTGCTCGCACCGGGCACCCGGGCCGGCTCGTACCACGTCCAGCTCGAACCGGGCGCGGACCGGCAGGCCTACGCGAACGCCGCCGCGGCGGCCGACCCGGGGCTGGCGCTCCTGCCACCGCGCGGGCGCGGCTCGTCGATGGCCGTGGTCATCGTCGGCGCCGCGGTGCTCCTGACGCTGGTGCTGGGCCTGGTGGCGGCGTTGGGCGTGTTCAACACCGTCGTCCTCAACGCCCGTGAACGCCGCCGCGACCTGGGCATGCTCAAGTCGATCGGGATGACGCCGCGCCAGGTGGTGGTGATGATGGTGACGTCCATGGGCGCGCTGGGCGTGGTCGGCGGACTGCTCGGCCTGCCGCTCGGGGTCGCCGCGCACCGCGTGGTCGCCCCGGCCATGATGCGGGCGGCGCAGGCCGACGTCCTGGACGTGGTGGTCGACGTGTACCGCGCGCCGGTGCTCGCCCTGACGGCCCTGGTGGGAGTCGCCATCGCGGTGCTGGGCGCCTTCGTCCCGGCCAGGGCCGCGGCGCGGACGACGATCGCGGAGGTCCTGCACAACGAGTGACCGGGCCCGGCCGGGGGGTGCGCTCTGGCGACCGGCGGGACCTGGTCGACCACGCGAGGTTCGACCCCGCCGGCCTTCGACGGCGGCGGTCGGGGCGTGGGCGACGTGCTCGGCGGCGTCGCCCACCTCACACGCCGGCCGGCGGTGCCCGCGGCGCCCGCCGTGCGAGGGTGGGCGCCGTGGGGACGGGGATCGCGGCGTTCGAGCGGGAGGCGCGTCGGGCGGGCTTCGCGCTGGACGAGGCGCAGCGGCGCGTGGCGCACCGGCTGGCGGGGCTCGGCGCCGAGGTCGAGCGCCGGCGCCGCTTCCTCCCGGGCCCGCCGCCGCGCGGCGTCCACCTGTGGGGACCGGTCGGCCGGGGGAAGAGCTGGCTGGCCGCGACCTTCTTCGACGCGCTCGCGATCACGGGCAAGCGGAAGCTGCACTTCCACGAGTTCTTCCGCCGCTTCCACGACGCGTACGCGCGGCACCGCGCCTCGCCCCGGGCGGTGGACCTGGCCGTGGACGAGCTGCTGGGCGGGGTCCGGCTGCTGTGCTTCGACGAGTTCCACGTGCACGACCCCGGCGACGCGACCCTGGTCGCCAGGCTGCTCCGGTCGCTGTTCGAGCGGCGGGTCGTGCTGGTGACCACGTCGAACTACGCGCCGGAGGGGCTGCTGCCCAACCCGCTGCACCACCACCTGTTCGAACCGGTCATCGCGCTGCTGACCTCGGCGCTGGACGTCGTCGAGCTGGACGGCGAGGTGGACTACCGGTCGGTGCCCGCCGCCCGGCCGCGCTCGCGCTTCGAACTCGGGCGCTACCTGTGGCCGGGCACGGCGGCGCAGCTGGGCGCCGACGCCCCGCCGCCCGGCCCACCCGTCGCGCTGGAGGTCAACGGGCGGGCCGTGCCCGCCGCGGCGGTGCGCGACGACGTGGTGTGGCTGGGGTTCCGCGAGCTGTGCGACGCGCCGACGTCCACCGCGGACTACCTGGCGCTCGCCGACCGGTTCACCACCTGGGTGGTGCTGGACCTGCCCGTGCTGGGCCCGCGGTCCCGGGACGCGGCGCAGCGGTTCGCCAACGTGGTGGACGTGCTGTGCGACCGCGACGTGCGCCTGGTCCTGACCGGCGCCGCGCCGTTGGCCGAGGTCCTGCGCGACGGCGAGCTGCCGGTCGACGTGAGCCGCACGGTCAGCCGGCTCGCGCTGCTCTCGGCGGAGCCGCCCCCGGTGCGGTGACCCCGCCGGGCGGTGGCGATCGTCCCGGTGGCGATCGTCGCGGGGTGATCGTTTTGGGCTGTTCGGGCAGTGAATCCCCGCCTTCCGAAACAACCCTGCCACACTGTCGAAAGTTTCTGTTCCGCCGCCTGGTCGACGATGATCGAGGAGGAACGCGTGAGGAAGTCGCTCGGGGCCGTGGTGCCCCTGCTGGCCTGCCTGCTGGTGGCGCCACCGGCATCGGCCGCCGCGAACTCGTTGAAGGACGCCGCGGCCGCCAGTGGCCGGGTGTTCGGCGCGGTGGCCCAAGCGGCCCGGCTCGGCGATGCCGACTACACCAAGACGCTGGACCACGAGTTCGGCCAGCTCACGCCCGAGAACGAGATGAAGTGGAACGTCGTCGAGCGGGTCCGCGGCAAGTTCGACTTCGCCGCCGCCGACCGCCTGGTCGACCACGCCGAGAGCCGGGGCATGGCGGTGCGCGGCAGCGTGCTGGTGTGGCACAGCCAGCTGCCCTCGTGGGTGATCAACATCGACTCGGGGCCCGCGCTGCTGACCGCGGTGCGCGAGCACGTCGACGGCGTCGCGGGCCACTTCAGGGGCCGGGTCGACTACTGGAACGTGGTCAACGAGGCCTTCACCGACACCGGTGAGCGGCGCAACTCGGTGTTCCAGCAGCGCATCGGGGACACGTGGGTCGAGGAGGCGTTCCTCGCCGCCGAGGCCGCCGACCCCGTCGCGAAGCTCTGCTACAACGACTACTACACCGACGGGTTCGGCCCGAGGTCCGACGCGGTGTACGAGATGGTGCGGGACTTCGTCGCGCGCGGCGTGCCGATCGACTGCGTCGGCTTCCAGGCGCACTTCAACAGCGACCACCGGGTGCCCGTGGACATGGGCAAGAACCTCCGGCGCTTCGCCGACCTCGGGGTGGACGTGCACATCACCGAGCTGGACGTGACCGGTTCCGGCGAGGCGCAGGCCAACTCGTACGCCCAGGTGGTCAACGCGTGCCTGTCGGTGGAGCGCTGCACCGTGATGACGGTGGACGGCGTGACGGACAAGTTCTCCTGGAACGTCGACCGCACGCCCCTGCCGATCGACAGCGACTACGGCCGCAAGCCGGCGTACTACGCGGTGCTCGACGCGCTGAACGCGGCGGCGCCGGTGCCGCGGTAGGCGGGGCGGTCACAGCGAGGCGGTTACCGCGGGGAGATCACCGCGAGGAGATCACCGCGGGGAGGTCGCCGCGGGGAGGTCGCCGCGGGCGGTCACCGGGAGGCCGGCTCGGAGGAGCCGGACGCCTCCGCCAGACCGCCGAGCAGGTCGGCGACCGCGTGGACCCGGATGTCCGTGAGCGGGTCGGTGGTGAACCGGCCCGCCACGGCCCGCACGTGGTCCTGCGCGGGCGCGGCCAGGCCGTCGTAGACGGCGGTGAACAGCTCGCGGGCCGGTTCCCGCAGCCAGCCGGGCGGGAGCAGCTGCTCGGGTAGCTGGGGGTCGAGGATGGGCAGGCGGCGGTAGGTGTCCATGACCTCGGTGCGCGCGCGGACCGCCTCGGCCCCCGTGACCCGCGCGGCGCGCATGTCGTCCAGCAGCGGGCTCCACCGCTCGATGAAGGCCTCGTACCGCCGGGCGATGGACGCCGTGTCCCAGGCGTCGAGCGGGTCGCGGCCGGTCGACGCGCCGAGTTCCACGTGCCGGGCGCGGAACACCGTCAGGGCGCCGAAGGTGAGTTCGGCCAGGTGCGCCTTGGCCTTCTCGGTGAGGTCGTGCGGCGAGACCCAGAGGCCGTCGTAGAGGGGGGCGAAGCCGAGCCACCGCAGTTGGCTGCGGAGCCCGCGCCGCTGGGTGACCTCGTCCTGCGGCAGCGAGAAGGCGACCAGCGTCCACCGCTGGTCCCACGTGCCCGCGCCCGCGGCGCGGGAGACGATCGACCGGCCGCCCGCGACCAGCACGGCGGCGGCCTCCGGGGTCAGCCGGTAGGAGCTGTTCCGGCCCTGCTTGCTGCCCTCCAGCACGCCGCGCCGCGCGAGCCGGCTGATGGCGGTCCTGGCACCGGCGTGGCTCACCCCGGCCTCGGCGAGCAGGGCCACCAGGGCCGCCGACGGCAACCGGGCGCGGGTGCTCAGGGTGTAGTCGGCCAACAGGGTGACGGTCAGGCCCTGCGGCGAGTTGCCGTTCTGCCGCCGGGGGAGCCGGACCGGTCCGGACGCGTCGCCCGGGAAGATCTCCTCGATGTCGTACGGGTTCGTCACGGCGGCTCCGGCGGTCGCTCGGGCGTGCGGTCGACACCGACTGTAATCGGCCCCGCGCGGGGCGCTCCCGGCAGTCGAGACGGATGATTGACAGTTACATGTCCGGTGGGCAAGCTAACTGTCATCTATCCAGTGCGGTCCTCCACCGGGCAGGACGGGCTCGGGCACTGTTCGCGAAACACCGCCACCACGGTCGTCCAGTCGCGCGCGGAACGAAGGAGTTCAGTCGCATGAAGCCCACACGGAGTCTCTTGCTCGCCGCAGCCACGTCGCTGGTGGTGGCGGGCCTCGCCGTCCAGGCGTCCCAGCCCGCCTCGGCGGCGTCGCTGACCG
Organism: Actinosynnema sp. NPDC059797; assembly: GCF_042732085.1. Lineage (NCBI taxonomy): Bacteria > Bacillati > Actinomycetota > Actinomycetes > Pseudonocardiales > Pseudonocardiaceae > Actinosynnema > Actinosynnema sp. NPDC059797. Next base: position 1,122 of record NZ_JBHWIE010000294.1, on the reverse strand, counting down.
AGGTCACGTCGTTCGGGAACAACCCGGGCGGGATGCGGATGCACGTGTACGTGCCCGACGCCCGCCCCGCCAACCCCGGGATCGTGGTGGCGATGCACGGCTGCGGCGGTTCGGGTCCCGGCTTCTACTCGGGCAGCGAGTTCGCCTCGCTGGCCGACCGGCACGGGTTCATCGTCATCTACCCGAGCGCCCAGCAGGAAGCCGGCTTCGGGAAGTGCTTCGACACCTGGTCCGACGCCGCCAAGCGCCGCGGCGGCGGCAGCGACCCGGTCTCGATCATCTCGATGGTGAACCACGTCCAGCAGCGCTACGGCGGCGACCCCGGCCGGGTCTTCGCCACCGGCTCCTCGTCCGGCGGCATGATGACCAACCACATGCTGGCGCTGTACCCGGACGTGTTCAAGGCGGGCGCGGCGTTCATGGGAGTGCCCTTCAACTGCTTCGCCAACGCCGCGGACTACCCGCCCGGCGGCAAGTGCACCAACGGGACCATGAACCGGACCCCGCAGCAGTGGGGCGACGCGGTGCGGCAGGTCAACCCCGGCTACACCGGTCCGCGCCCGCGCGTCCAGCTGTGGCACGGCACCAGCGACACGCTCGTGCCGTACTCGCTGCTGCAGGAGTCGATCGAGCAGTGGACCGACGTGTTCGGGCTGAGCCAGACGCCGTCGTCCAGCGACACGCCGCAGACCAACTGGAACCGCCGCCGCTACAACGACGGCTCCGGCGTCACGCGGGTGGAGGCCTACAGCATCCAGGGCGCCGGGCACAGCCTGCCGTCGGGCGGCATGGCGGCGCGGGCCATCGCGTTCTTCGGCCTGGACGGGACGGGCGGCCCCACCTCGACGACGACCACCACGACCACGTCGACGACCACCACGACCACGTCCACCACCACGACGACGTCCACCCCGCCGACCGGCTCCTGCACCGCGACCCACCGCGTGGTCAGCCGCTGGAACGGCGGCTTCCAGGGCGAGGTGAGCGTGCGCAACGACACCACCGCCACGACCACGGGGTGGACCGCCACGCTCGCCCTCACGAGCGGCCAGCGGGTCAACCAGGTGTGGAACGCCTCCGCCGCGCAGGACGGGACGACGGTGACCGCGCGGAACCTGGTCT
>NZ_JBHWIE010000293.1:0-8990 GCF_042732085.1 Actinosynnema sp. NPDC059797 | reverse complement strand
CAACCGGGTCATCGTGCGCGCGCCCGTCGACGGCAACGCCCGCCGCGCACTCGTCGCGGCGGGCGTGGACCAGGTCGTCGACGTGGTGCCGCACGGCTGAGGCCGAGCCGGCTAGCGGGGCTCGTCGGCCTCCAACGCGCGGTCGACCGACTCGAACACGCTGAACACGTCGCCCAAGCCGGTCGCGGCGAGCGGCCGGATCACGGCCCGCTCGACGGCCACCACGCGGAACGCGGAGCCCCGGCGCTTGCCGTGCTGGGACGCCTCCACGAGCACGGCCAGGCCGGCCGAGCCCAGGAAGCTCACCCCGGACAGGTCGAGCACGACGGTGTCGCCGGCGTCGAGGTGGGGCAGCACGCCCGCGCGCACCTGCGGCGCGGTGAGCATGTCGATCTCCCCGCTGACCGCCACCACGGTGACGCCTTCGCCCGCCTTGCGGACGGCGATGCCGATCTGGCCGGCCCGCGGGCCGCCTGCCGCGGCGGACTCGGCTCCGCTCGTCGCCACGACGTCCGGATCCTGAACCGTCACGAGGATCTCCTCTTCAGCTGGACTGCCGGGTGGGAAGTCCGCGGCCCGGCCGTGCGCGCGCAGCGCGGAACAGCAGCGTGGCGGACACGTCCACCGGCCAGGACCTCCCGGCGCGGCTGTTGGCTCAACCGCTGCGCCACCACCGTACGGCGGTGACTTGATCGGTACCAGTGTAGTGCCGGTCTCGGTGTGCGGTGGATGACGGACGGTGAACGGTTTCATCGCGGTCGTACCGGCTACACCCCGGCGGAAGACGTCGCGCAACTTGCCGCGTCGAGCAACCGGTGGCCGAAATCCGGCGGAAATCGAGTGGGACCCCGGTGCGGGCGGAGGAGAATTCACCGTGTCGGGGATAACACCGCCGGACGTGCGGACGACACCCCTGGTGGAGGGGATTCTCAAGATGAACACCACGACGGAAGCCGAGTCGGAACCCGCGGAGCACGGGGCGGCGCGCGCCGGCAGCGGCGGCGCGGGAACGCTGCCCACCGACCCGTGCAGCGTGGTCTGGAGCAAGGGCCACGCCTACGTGCTCGAAGGTTTCCACGGCCGCTGGGTCGGCGTCGACGACCGCGGCCGCCCGCAGGCGCTCAGCGGTGACGAGCTGCGGCGACGGGGGTGGACCCGCACCCGGGTGAACTGACCCCGGGCGGCGGCCGGCCGTCCGACCGGCCGGACCGGGGAACCGGCCGGTCCCGCCGCGGTTGCCCGTTCGGGCGGTGGCGCGGCTCCGCGGGTGACCCGCGATTAGAGTCCCCGCCTGTGTCGCACGATCACGTCGAGCCCGCGGACCGGCTGCTGACCATCCCGAACGCGCTCAGCGTGCTCCGGCTGCTCGGCGTGCCCCTGTTCCTGTACCTCCTGCTCGGCCCGCACGCCGACGGGTGGGCGGTGGTCGTCCTCGTCGCCGCCGGGCTGTCGGACTGGCTGGACGGCAAGCTCGCCCGCTGGCTGGACCAGACGAGCAAGCTCGGCGTCCTCCTCGACCCCGCCGCCGACCGCCTCTACATCCTGGCCACGCTGGTGGCGTTCGTCGTGCGCGAGATCATCCCCTGGTGGGTGGTCGTGGTCCTGGTCGGCCGGGAGCTGGTGGTCGGCGCCTGCCTGCCCGTGCTCCGGGCCCGCGGCTACGGCCCGTTCGAGGTCAACTACCTGGGCAAGGCCGCCACCTTCAACCTGCTCTACGCGTTCCCCATGCTCCTGCTCGCGCAGGGGGCCTCGACGGCCGCCCAGCTCCTCCGGCCGGTCGCCTACGCGTTCATGATCTGGGGTGGGGCCCTGTACCTGTGGTCGGGCGCCCTGTACGTCTACCAGTTCACCCTCGCGCTGCGCCGACGGCCGGGGGTCGCGCCGGCCTGAACGGGACGTGGGAAGATCCGGCACCGAAGATCCACCGTCATGAAGGAGCGCACCGCGGTGATTCCCGAGGAGCTCAAGTACACCGAGGAACATGAGTGGGTGCTGCGCACAGGCGACGACACCGTGCGCGTGGGCATCACCGACTACGCCCAAGAGCAGCTCGGTGACGTCGTGTTCGTCCAGCTCCCGGAGCTCGGCGAGCAGGTCGGCGCCGGCCAGACGCTGGGTGAGGTCGAGTCCACCAAGAGCGTGTCGGACATCTACGCGCCGCTGGCCGGCGAGGTCGTCGCGCGCAACGACTCCCTGGACCAGCAGCCGGACCTGGTGAACTCCGACCCGTACGGTGAGGGGTGGATGGTGGAACTCCGGCTCGACGACCCGGCCGCGGTGGACGACCTGCTCGACGCCGCCGCGTACCAGGAGCTGGCGGCGCAGGGGTGACGTCGATCTTCCGGCGGCTCTTCGGTCGGTGGGGGAGCCGCTCCTCAGACAAGGGTTCGGGCACGATAGGTTCTAACGAACTCGACGGTTCCAGCAGCAGGAGGAGAGCTCAGGTGAGCACGAACGACGGGCCCGGCGTCCCGCCCGAGCAGTCCCCGGAGCGGACCTCCGTTTTCCGGGCCGACTTCCTCGCCGAGGTCGAGGGCGCCGAGGCGCCCGCCCAGGAGCCGGCGGTCGCCGGCGTCGACGCGCTGCCCGCCGGGTCGGCCCTGCTCGTGGTCAAGCGCGGTCCCAACGCGGGATCGAGGTTCCTGCTGGACCGCGACACGACCAGCGCCGGCCGGCACCCCGACAGCGACATCTTCCTCGACGACGTGACGGTCTCGCGCCGGCACGCCGAGTTCCGCCGCGAGGGCGGCGAGTTCGTGGTGATCGACGTGGGCAGCCTCAACGGCACCTACGTCAACCGCGAGCCCGTCGACCAGGCCGTGCTGGCCAACGGCGACGAGGTGCAGATCGGGAAGTTCCGCCTGGTGTTCCTGACCGGTCCGGGCGCCGGGGGCCAGGGGGCCTGACGGTGGGGCTCCGGTGACGGCGGCCGGTCGGCCACGCGGGGGGTTGAGCATCGGGGCGGTGCTGTCCCAGCTCCGGCCCGACTTCCCCGACGTCACCATCTCCAAGATCCGGTTCCTGGAGTCGGAGGGGTTGGTCCGCCCGGCGCGCACGGCGTCGGGCTACCGGCAGTTCGCCCCGGCGGACGTCGACCGGCTGCGGTACGTGCTGACCGCGCAGCGCGACAGGTACCTGCCGCTGAAGGTCATCAAGGAGCACCTGGACGCGGTCGACCAGGGCGTGCGCGCCGTGGACCTCACCCCGTCCCCGGGGCACCGGATCACCCGCGACGACCTGCTCGCGCGCGCGGGCATCGAGTCGGCCGAACTGGCCGACCTGGAGCAGCACGGACTGGTCACCGCGGGTCCCGGCGGGTTCTACGACCACGAGGCGGTGCAGATCGCCGCGACGGTGCGGGCCATGGCCGAGCACGGCCTCCAGGCCAGGCACCTGCGCCCGTTCCGGGCCGCGGCGGACCGCGAGGTCGCCCTGGTGGAGCAGGCCGCGGCGGCGGCGAACCGGGCGCGGGCCGACGAGGTCGTCCGCGAGCTGGCGGCACTCTCGGTAACCCTGCACACACTGCTGGTCAAGGTCGGCCTGCGCGACGGCGCGGGCAGGCGCGTTTCGCCTAGGTGAACAAGTGTCCGCATCGTGATCCCGGACCGGACGGGCGGTTGCGCACAAGGCCCGCTTGGCGGGTAGCGTCGAAAGGGTACGTGGGGGATCCTCGTTCATACAGCGGGGACGCCAGGATTTCAGCGCGCTGAGGGAGGCGAGACCCGATGAGCGAGATGCGCGTCGTGGGTGTGCGGGTGGAACTGCCCGCCAACCAGCCGATCCTGTTGCTGCGTGAAACCGAGGGCGAGCGGTACCTGCCGATCTGGATCGGATCCGTCGAGGCCACCGCGATCGCGTTGGAGCAGCAGGGCGTGCGGCCCGCGCGACCGCTGACCCACGACCTGCTCAAGGACGTCATCGGCGCCCTCGGCCGGCAGCTCGAACAGGTGCGGATCACCGACCTGCAAGAGGGCACGTACTTCGCGGAGCTGGTGTTCGACGGCGACGTGCGGGTGTCCGCGCGGCCCAGCGACTCGGTGGCGCTCGCGCTGCGGATCGGGGTGCCGATCCACGCGGAGGAGTCGGTGCTGGCCGAGGCCGGGCTGATCATCCCGGACGAGCAGGAGGACGAGGTCGAGAAGTTCCGCGAGTTCCTCGACTCCGTGTCGCCGGAGGACTTCCGGGGCGCCGACACCTGAGCCACCGGACCTGAGCCACCGGGCTCTTCCGACCCGCGCTTGAACAGGGGTCCCCGCCCAGGGGACCCCTGGAGCGTTTCGCCGCCCGGTCGAAGCCGCACCGCCGCACCGGCCACCGACGCGCCTCCGCCCGCCACCGGCGCGCCTCCACCGACGGCCAGCGCGCCTCCACCGACGGCCGGCACGTCTCCACCGATGCCGGTTGCCGCGCCTCACCTCACCTGCGTGGCCGCGGGCGGTGCGCGGGGTGGGGCGCGATCCGCGGACAACCTCGGCGGGCGGGCTGCCGGGGCGTGCCGAAACCCCCACCCCACCGGTCGGGCGAACCTCGGGAACGGACCCCGCGCGACCCGTCGGCGACCCCCGGTCCAGCCCCCGCCAAACCCCGGTCGCCGGGCCTCCACCCGCGACGGGCGGGTACCACCTGCGAGAGGCCCGACCACTGGTCCGAACCCCTCGCAGGTGTGTGCGGTGCGTTGTGGATCAACCCCGCGTGCCACCCCCCGGTGTCACACTTCTGGATTACACAACGTCAGCAATCCTCTGCTAAACGATCACTAAACGTCACCCGAATGGCTTACAACCGTCGGCTCTCTCAACCTCTACCTCAGGTTGAGGTCAGACACGTCCCGCGCGTCGCGTTGACCTGCCCCCTAGGCGGTCTTACCGTCGAGCTCAGGTGAATTGCCACGGTGTGATTCGGGCACCGCGGCGGCTTCACGTTGGTCGCCGGTCGTCGTGGCCGGACCGAGGGGAGGCAGGCGTGGTCGAGGAAGCGCCCATCATCCGGGCCGGTTCCGGCTCCGGCGAACAGGGCGAGCTGTTCCCGGACTCCTCGCTGCCGGACGAACTCGTGGGGTACCGCGGCCCCGCCGCGTGCCAGATCGCGGGCATCACCTACCGCCAGCTCGACTACTGGGCCCGCACCGACCTGGTCAGCCCGACGATAAGGAGCGCGCACGGCTCCGGCAGCCAGCGGCTGTACTCGTTCAAGGACATCCTCGTCCTGAAGGTCGTCAAGCGGCTCCTGGACACCGGCGTCTCGCTCCAGAACATCCGGGTCGCGGTCGACCACCTCCGCCGCCGGGGCGTGCAGGACCTGGCCCGCATCACGCTGTTCAGCGACGGCACCACGGTCTACGAGTGCACCTCGCCCGAGGAGGTCGTCGACCTGCTCCAGGGCGGCCAGGGCGTGTTCGGCATCGCGGTCAGCGGCGCCATGCGGGAGATCAGCGGCACCATCCACGAGTTCCCCGCCGAGCGCGCGGACGGCGCCGAGATCGTCCCGGCCCCGAACGACGAGCTGTCACGCCGCCGCCGCACCCGCGCCACCGGCTGAGCGAACGGCGGGGAGCGACACCGCGGGGGAGCGGACGACCGGAGCACCGACCACGGCGCGAGAACGGCGCGGACACGACATGTTGCAGCCGGGTACCTCGGGTGTGCCCACCGGGAAACCCGGTCAAACCCGGTTGTCCAGCCATTGAGATCCACGTCGCGCCGACGGGACCCGCGCGACCGCCGCCGGGTACGATTCGCGCGTAGTCGCTTTATCCCGCGCGGGAGAGTCCGAGCCCGCTCGGCGCCGAAGGAGCAAATCCTCCCCGGAACCTCTCAGGCGCAAGGACCGCGCGGGTGAGACGCCTCTGGAAAGCGGGTCGGGCAAGAAGACCCCGCCGACGGTGCAAGCCCGGCCACCACCGGGTGAAGCTCTCAGGCGCCCGACGACGGGCAGGAGACAGAGGGGGAGGGCAACGGCAGCAGTGTGCCCGTAGCCCCGGAGGCGACACATGACGCAGGACCGCATCCCCCTCGCCGCTCTCGAGCACGGCACCCCCTTCGCCGACCGGCACGTGGGCCCCCGGCCCGCCGAGCTGGCGCGCATCCTCGACGTGATCGGCGTCGGCTCCCTGGAGGAGCTGGCCCAGCACGCGGTGCCCGAGTCGATCCGCGAGCGCGACCTGGTGCTGGACCTGCCCTCGCCCGCCACCGAGACCGAGGCCCTGGCCGAGCTGCGCGCCCTGGCGGCCCGCAACCGCCCGATGACCCAGATGATCGGCCTCGGCTACTACGGCACCACCACGCCGCCGGTGATCCGCCGCAACGTGCTGGAGAACCCCGCCTGGTACACCGCGTACACGCCCTACCAGCCGGAGATCTCCCAGGGCCGGCTGGAGGCCCTGCTGAACTTCCAGACCGTCGTCGGCGACCTCACCGGCCTGCCGCTGGCCAACGCCTCCATGCTGGACGAGTCCACGGCCGCCGCCGAGGCGATGACGCTGGTCCGCCGCGCCGGCCGGGCCAAGTCGAACAAGTTCGTGGTCGACGCCGACACGCTGCCGCAGACCCTCGCCGTCATCGAGACCCGCGCCGAGCCGCTGGGCATCGAGGTCGTCACCGCCGACCTGTCGCAGGGCCTGGAGGGCCTCGGCCTGGGCGGCGACTTCTTCGGCGTGCTGCTGTCCTACCCCGGCGCGTCCGGCGTGGTCCGCGACCACGCGTCGGTCATCGAGGAGGTCCACCGGGCCGGCGCGCAGGCCGTCGTGGCCGCCGACCTGCTGGCGCTGGCGCTGCTGCGCCCGCCCGGCGAGATCGGCGCGGACGTCGTGGTCGGCACCACCCAGCGCTTCGGCGTGCCGATGAGCTTCGGCGGGCCCCACGCCGGCTACATGGCCGTCCGCCAGGGCCTGGAGCGGCAGCTCCCGGGCCGCCTGGTCGGCGTGTCCGTGGACGCCGACGGCAACCCGGCCTACCGGCTGGCGCTCCAGACGCGCGAGCAGCACATCCGCCGCGAGAAGGCCACCAGCAACATCTGCACCGCGCAGGTCCTGCTGGCCGTGATCGCCTCCATGTACGCCGTCTACCACGGCCCGGAGGGCCTGAAGGCCATCGCGACCCGCGCCCACCGCATGGCGACCGTGCTGGCCGCGGGCCTGTGCGAGGCCGGGGTCGAGGTGGTGCACGGCGAGTTCTTCGACACCGTGCGCGCCCGCGTCGAGGGCCGGGCCGCCGAGGTCGTGGCCGCGGCGCGCGAGCTGGGCGTGAACCTGTGGCGGGTGGACGACGACGTCGTGTCCGTCTCCTGCGACGAGACCACCACGCGCGAGCACCTGGACCTGGTGTGGAAGGCGTTCGGCGTCACCGTGGCCGACGTGGACGGCCTGGACGCCGACACCGCCGACGGCATCCCCGCCGACCTGCGCCGCACCTCCGAGTACCTGACCCACCCGGTGTTCCACACCCACCGCTCGGAGACCGCGCTGCTGCGCTACCTGCGGTCCCTGTCGGACAAGGACGTGGCGCTGGACCGCAGCATGATCCCGCTGGGCTCGTGCACGATGAAGCTCAACGCCACGGCCGAGATGGAGCCCATCACCTGGCCGGAGTTCGCCGAGCTGCACCCGTTCGCGCCGGTCGAGGACGCCGCCGGGTACCTGGAGCTGATCGGCGACCTGGAGCGGTGGCTGGCCGAGGTCACCGGCTACGACGCCGTGTCGCTCCAGCCCAACGCGGGCAGCCAGGGCGAGTTCGCGGGCCTGCTGGCCATCCGCGCCTACCACCGCGCCAACGGCGACGCGCACCGCGACGTGTGCCTGATCCCCTCCAGCGCGCACGGCACCAACGCCGCGTCCGCGGTCATGGCGGGCATGCGGGTCGTGGTGGTCAAGTGCGACGACAAGGGCAACGTGGACCTGGGCCACCTGCGCGAGACGGTCGAGGCGCACCGGGACGACCTGGCCGCCATCATGATCACCTACCCGTCGACGCACGGCGTGTACGAGGACACCGTGCGCGAGGTGTGCGGGCTGGTGCACGACGCGGGCGGCCAGGTGTACGTGGACGGCGCGAACCTCAACGCCCTGATCGGCCTGGCGCAGTACGGCAAGTTCGGCTCGGACGTGTCCCACCTGAACCTGCACAAGACGTTCTGCATCCCGCACGGCGGCGGCGGCCCCGGCGTCGGCCCGATCGGCGTGCGGTCGCACCTGGCGCCGTTCCTGCCCAACCACCCGCTCCAGCCGGCCGCCGGCCCCGCCACGGGCGTCGGCCCGATCAGCGGCGCGCCGTGGGGCTCGGCGTCGATCCTGCCGATCTCGTGGGCGTACGTGCGGATGATGGGCGCCGACGGCCTGCGCCGGGCGACCCTGACCGCGGTGGCCGCGGCGAACTACGTGGCGCGGCGGCTGGACGAGCACTTCCCGGTGCTCTACACCGGCGAGGGCGGCTTCGTGGCCCACGAGTGCATCCTCGACCTGCGGCAGATCACCAAGGCGACCGGCGTGACCGTGGACGACGTGGCCAAGCGGCTGGCCGACTACGGCCTGCACGCGCCGACCATGTCGTTCCCGGTGGCGGGGACGCTGATGGTGGAGCCGACCGAGAGCGAGGACCTGGCCGAGATCGACCGGTTCATCGACGCCATGATCGCGATCAGGCGCGAGATCGACCGCGTCGGCTCGGGGGAGTGGCCGGCGGACGACAACCCGCTGCGCAACGCCCCGCACACGGCCGCCTGCGTCACGGCGGAGTGGGACCACCCGTACAGCCGCGAGGTGGCGGTGTTCCCGGCGGGCGTCACCGCCGTCAAGGCGTGGCCGCCGGTGCGGCGCATCGACGGCGCGAAGGGCGACCGCAACCTGGTCTGCTCCTGCCCGCCGATCTCGGCCTACGGCGGCTGACGGCCCAGGCCCTCACCCCTCGGCGCCCCCGCGCCTCTCCTCCGGCACCTCTCCTCCGGTGCCTCCGGCGCCTCTCCGGGACCGACCCTCAGGGGCGGGGGAACGACCAGAC
>NZ_JBHWIE010000292.1:0-9008 GCF_042732085.1 Actinosynnema sp. NPDC059797 | reverse complement strand
GTGGGGCGCTGGGGGCGTGGCTGGGGGCGCCCGCTCCTCCTGGGTCACACCACCTCGTTCAGCTTCCCCGTCGCCACGTCGAACACGAAGCCCCGGATCGAGTCCTTCACCGGCACGAACGGGCTGTTGCGGATCCGCGCGACCGACTGCCGCACGTCCTCCTCCACGTCGCCGAACGCCTCGGCCGCCCACGCGGGCTTCACCCCGACCTCGTCCTGGATCGACCTCTTGAACCCGTCGTCGGTGAAGGTCAGCATCCCGCAGTCCGTGTGGTGGATCAGGATGATCTCCCGCGTGCCCAGCAGCCGCTGGCTGATCGCCAGCGACCGGATCCCGTCCTCGGTCACCACGCCGCCCGCGTTGCGGATGACGTGCGCCTCGCCCTCGTCCAGCCCCAGCGCCCGGTAGACGTCGAGGCGGGCGTCCATGCACGCCACCACGGCGACCCCCTTGGCGGGCGGCAGGGGCAGCGGGCCGGAGAACCCGGCGGCGTAGGCGGCGTTGTTGGCGAGCAGTTCGTCCGTCACGGACATGGCGTGGTCCTGTCTACTGGGAGTAACGGAGCGTTACTGAGCCAACTGCCACATGCGCATGCGTGCAACCGGTGTTCAGCCGGTGGGACCAGGTGACCGGCTACCATCCAGCCGTTGGTCTACGAGGGGGGACTGGTGCGGTCGAAGCTGGTCGCGGGCCGGTACGCGATCGTGCGCGAGCTGGGGCGCGGCGGCATGGGCGTGGTCTGGCTGGCCGAGGACCGGGTGATCGGGCGGCGCGTCGCGCTCAAGGAACTCCGGACCACCTCGAACACCGACGTGGAGCGCGTCCTGCGCGAAGCCCGCACCGCCGGCCGGCTCAACAGCCCCGCCGTGGTCACCGTGCACGACGTGCTGTCCGAGCACGGCACCACCTACCTGGTGATGGAGCTGGTCGAGGCGCCGACCCTGGCCGACCTGATGCGCCGCGGCCCGCTGCCCGCCGAACGGGTCGCCGCGATCGGGCTGGCGGTCCTGGAGGCGCTGGAGACCGCCCACGCGGCGGGCGTGGTGCACCGGGACGTCAAGCCGGGCAACATCATGGTGCTGCCCGACGGCCGGGTGAAGCTCGCCGACTTCGGCATCGCCCGCGCGCTGGACGACCCGGGCCTGACCGCGACCGGCGGCGTCATGGGCTCGCCCGGCTACCTGGCGCCGGAGCTGTTCGCGGGCGCGCCGCCCTCGCCCGCCTCCGACCTGTGGGCGCTCGGCGCGACCCTGTTCCACGCCGCCGAGGGCCGGTCGCCGTTCCAGCGCGAGACGACCGCCGCCACGCTGCACGCCGTCCTGCACGAGGAGCCGGTGCCCACCCGGTGCCGCGGCCCGCTGGCCGCCGCGATCAGGGGCCTGCTGACCCAGTCGGCCGCCGAGCGCCTGACCGCCGCCGGGGTGCGCCGGCTGCTGGCCGGCGTCCGGGCGCCGCAGCGGTCCGCCGAGCCGGACACGGTGGTCATGGCGCCGGTCACGTCGTCACGGGGCGGCGGCACCCGGCTGCACCCGCGGGACGCCGCCGCGCCGCGCGGGAAGCGGGTCGCGGTGCTGGCGGGCGCGGGCGCCGCGGTGACCGCCGTCGCGGTGGGCGCGGCGTTCGCGCTGGCGCCCGGACCCGAGGCGGGGCGCGCGGTCGGGGCGGCGAGCCGGTCACCGGCGGTCACGACCACCGCGCCGAGCGCCGCGTCGTCCCCGGTCGCCCCGACCACCACGACGACGACCACCACCACGACCACCACGCAGGCGCCGCCGCCGAGGCAGACCACCGACCTGACCCGGTTCCGCAGCGCGGAGGGCTGGCACTACACCGGTTCCACGCTGATCCCCGTGCCCGCCGGCTACGCGCCGGAGGTCCAGCTGGGCAAGCTGGTCGCCACGCCCGAAGCGGGCACCGTGCCGCTGTACTCGTGCCAGATCACCAACAGCCCGGACCGGATGACCTCGCCGGACGCGGGCTGCGAGGGGCAGACCGTGCACGGGCTGCTCGGCCACGTGTTCGCCCAGCAGCCCGCCGACGCCTCCGCGTTACCGGTCTACCGCTGCAACGCGGGCGGGCACCACTTCGAGTCGCTCGACCCCGTCTGCGAGGGCCACCCCACCGAGTTCCAGCTCGGCTGGGTCCTCGTCTGAGGGGGCTTCAGCGGCGCCAGGGGGTGCGGCCGCGCACCTGGAGCCAGATCAGGGCCAGGGCCATGGCCACGCCGATCGCGATGACCCAGACGTTCTCGACCCGGCCCTTGTGGTTGCCGATCAGCATCGAGAACACCGCGAGGGTCGACAGCCAGCCCGCGATCTTGATGCCCTTGGGGAACGTGCCGTGCCAACCCCACTCGGCCGACGGCTCGTCGTGGGGGTCGACCGCCGGACGCCTGTCCAGCTCAGAGGACGAAGACACAGCCGCACGACCTTCCTGCCCGATCACGTTCGCTTGCGCGGCAATCGTCGCACACGACCGGCCCGGGTGAGACGTGAGGTGCGCGGCACCGCCGCGACGTCTACCCTCGGCCCTCGCGCCCGTCCGCACCGCACCCCACCCGTTCGAACCCGACGCTCGGCGCTGCCCAAAAGGCAAGCCCCGGGGCCGAGAGCCAGGAAAGGCGACGAGTTGACCGAACAGCCGGTCCACGGCTTCCACCCGGCCGAGGCGCGAACGCCCGACACGTTCGCGCCCGTCGAGGTCGGCCTCCACGGCGTCACCAAGCGCTTCGCCGACCAGACCGCCGTGGACGACGTCACGCTGCGGGTGCACGAAGGCGAGTTCTTCTCGGTGCTCGGGCCCTCCGGCTGCGGCAAGACGACGCTGCTGCGCATGATCGCGGGCTTCGAGCACCCGACGGCGGGCCGGATCGAGCTGGACGGCGTGGACATGGTGGGCGTGCCGCCCTACCGGCGGGACGTGAACACCGTCTTCCAGTCCTACGCCCTGTTCCCGCACATGTCGGTGTGGGACAACGTCGCCTACGGCGTCAAGCGCAAGGGCGTGCGCGGCGCGGAGCTGAAGAAGGTGGTCGATGGGCACCTGGAACTGGTTCGACTCCAGCAGTACGCCAAGCGGCGGCCGGCGCAGCTGTCCGGCGGCCAGCAGCAGCGGGTCGCCATCGCCCGCGCGCTCGCCGCGGGACCCCGGCTCCTCCTGCTCGACGAACCGCTGGGCGCGTTGGACGCGGTGCTCCGCAAGGAGCTCCAGATCGAGCTGATGCGCATCCAGCGCGAGGTCGGCACCACGTTCCTGTACGTGACGCACGACCAGGAGGAGGCGCTCGTGCTGTCCCACCGCATCGCGGTGATGAACGCCGGTCGCCTGGAGCAGGTCGGCTACCCGGAGGACGTCTACGAGCGGCCCGCGACCAGGTTCGTGGCCGGCTTCATCGGCACCTCCAACATCCTGGACGCGCGGGTGTCCGGTGTGGACGGGGACTGGGTGCTGCTGGAGGCGCCGGGCGTCACCGGCCTGCGCGCGCCGCTGGGCGGCCGGGCCGTCCGGCACGGGCAGCGGGTCGCGGCGACCGTGCGCCCCGAGAAGGTGCACCTGCACGACCTGGACGACGAGCCGCCGGGCGGCTGGTGCGTGCTCACCGGCACCGTGCGCGACGTCGTCTACACCGGCGTGTCCACGCAGTACGCGGTGGACGTGCCCGGCGGGGCCGAGCTGGTCGCCTTCGCCCAGAACACCCGCCGCGTCGCCGACGCGGGCACGCCCGGACAACCCGTGCGCATGGCCTGGGAACCCGACTTCACCGTGCTGTTGGAGAACGCAGAATGACTGAGCAGAACCTCCGGATCGCCCGCTTGTGGGACACCGACGGCGCCCGGGTGACGCGGCGCGCGATGCTGCGGTCCACCGCGTTCTTCGCGCTGGCCGCCACCGGCGCGTGCGGCGTCGGCAGCGCGCCGAGCACCACGGGCCCCGCGCCCGCGTCGAAGGTGAAGGCGACCAACGCCCGCGCCGAGCCGAGGCTGAACTTCTACAACTGGACCGACTACATCGCCGACGACACCCTGTCCGGCTTCACCGAGGCGTCGGGCGTCGAGGTCACCTACGACAACTTCAGCACCAACGACGAGATGGAGGCCAAGATCGCCTCCGGCGCGGCGGGCTACGACCTCGTGGTGCCCAGCGACAACTTCCTGCGCCGGTTCCTGCGCTCCGGGCTGCTCTCGCCGCTGGACCACGACCTGCTGCCGAACCTGCGCAACCTGGAGCGGCGGTTCGCCGAGGCCGACTACGACCCGGGCAACCAGTACTCCGTGCCGTGGGCGTGGGGCACCACCGGCCTGGCCTACTCCACCTCCCAGCTCGGCGAGGTGACCGGCTTCTCGGCCTACGACCTGGCCGCCGCGCAGGGCCGCGCCACGATCCTGGACGAGGCCCGCGACGGCCTGGCGGTCGGGCTGCTCATGCTCGGGCACGACCCCAACACCACGGACGAGAAGCAGCTCGCCGAGGCGGTGACCGCGCTGCTGGAGCTGAAGAAGAAGCTCGGCCAGATCACCTCGGACGTGATCGAGCCGCTGACCGCCGGCCAGGTGCCGCTGGCCCAGGCCTACTCCGGCGACGCGTTCCAGGCCCGCGACACCAACCCCGACATCGCCTACGCCATCCCCACCGAGGGCGGCCTGTCCTACGTGGACCTGCTGTGCGTGCCCAAGGACGCGCCGCACGCCGAGAACGCGCACAAGTTCATCAACTACGTCCTGGAGCCCGAGGTCGGCGCGGCCCTGGCCAACGCCATCCGCTACGGCAGCCCCAACGAGGCCGCCAAGCCGTTCATCGAGCCCGAGCTGCTCGACGACCCGCTGGTGTACCCCTCGGCCGAGCAGCTCGCCAAGCTGCCGTTCACCAAGGACCTGGGCGCGGACGTGGAGGCCCGCTACGCCGACGCGTGGACCAGGGTCAAGACCGGCTGATGGCGCGTCCCCGCTGGCTCGTCGCCACCGGCCTGCTCGCGCCGACCGGGCTGTGGCTGGGGCTGTTCTTCCTCGCGCCGCTGGCGCTCGTGGTGCAGTTCAGCTTCGCCACCCGCGACACGGGCGTGGCGCGGGCGGTGCTGCCGTGGACCACCCAGGCCTACGCGACCGCCATGGACCCGGCGTTCCTGCCGATCTTCGGCCGCACGCTGGCCTACGCGTGCGCCACCACGGCGCTGTGCCTGCTGCTGGGCTTCCCGCTGGCCTGGTTCATCGCCCGGCACGGCGGCCGGTACCGGACGGCGCTGCTGGCGGCCGTGCTGGTGCCGTTCTGGTCGAGCTACCTGGCCCGGATCTACGCGTGGAAGGCGCTGCTGGACGGCGAGGGCCTGGTCAACACCCTGCTCGGGCACGTGGGCCTGGACCGCGACGGCGGGTTCCTGCTCACCCACGGCGCGGTGGTGCTCGGCCTGACCTACGGGTTCCTGCCGTTCATGGTGCTGCCGCTGTACGTGGCGTGCGAGCGGTTCGACCACCGCCTGGTGGAGGCCTCCCACGACCTGGGGCACGGGCGCGCGTCGACGTTCCTCCGGGTGGTGCTGCCGGGGGTCGCGCCGGGCGTGCTGGCCGGGTCGCTGCTGGTCCTGGTGCCCTCGGCGGGCGACTTCGTGACGCCGAGGCTGCTCGGCGGCGTCGACCAGTCGACGTTCGGCAGCGTGATCGACGACCAGTTCCGGGGCGGCAACAACTGGCCGCTCGGGTCGGCGATGGCGGTGCTGCTGCTGGTGCTCGTGGTGATCGTGCTGGTGCTGCGCGGCAGGCGCGGGGAGGACGTGCTGTGACCCGGCGGCCGTGGGTGCTCGGCGGGGTCGCCGCGCTGGTGCTCGCCTTCCTGTACGCGCCGATCGCCTGGCTGGCGGCGGTGTCGTTCAACGACTCGCGGTCGCTGAGCCGGATCACCGGCCTGTCGACCCGGTGGTACGCGCAACTCGTCGGGGACGACCGGGTGCTCGACGCGCTGGGCCTGACCCTCAGGCTGGCCCTGACCAGCGCGGTCGTGTCCACCGCGATCGGCACGCTGGCCGCGTTCGGCCTGCGGCGGGCGTTCCCGGGTCGCGGTCCGTGGACGGTGCTGCTGAGCCTGCCGCTGGTGGTGCCCGAGGTGGTGCTGGGCGTGGCGATGCTGGGGTTCTGCGTGAAGCTCGCGGGCATCCCGCTGGGCTTCGGCGCGCTGCTGGCCGCGCACGTGGCGTTCTCGCTGAGCTTCGTGGTCGTGGTGGTGCGGTCGCGGGTGGCGGGCATGGACCCCCGGCTGGAGGAGGCCGCCGCGGACCTCGGCGCGAGCCCGCTGGTGGCGTTCCGCACGGTCACGCTGCCGCTGGTGGCGCCGGCGGTGGCGGCGGGCGCGGCGTTCGCGTTCCTGCTGTCGTTCGACGACGTGGTGACGTCGAGCTACCTGACCGGCGTCGGCTCGACCACGCTGCCGGTGTTCGTCTACGCGCAGGCGAGCAAGCGGGGCGTGTCGCCGGAGATCGTGGCGCTGTCGACGCTGCTGGTCGCGGTGACCGCGGTGCTGCTGGTGGCGGGCGTGCTGGTGACGGCCTGGCGGGCCCGCCGGGCGGGCGCGGCGTCAACTTTCGTCTGAAGCGTCGAATACCGATGTACGCCGACGCGGTTCCGCCGCTTCTCTACCGTGGGCTGCTGTGACGTCTGTCGTTGAGCGGCTCCGGGGCGACCTGCCGGTCCTCCGGGTGGCCCCCGTGGAGTTCCTGCGGGAGCACGCCCGGCGCCTGTCCGGGGTGACGCCGTGGCGCGCGGGGCGCGAGGTGCTGGCGGTGCTGGTGCTGCTGGCGCTGGACGTGTTCCCCGGCTGGCTGGGCGGCGAGCCCGACCGACCGCTGTGGGTGCTGCTGGCCATGGGCGCCGGCTACGCGGCGCTGTACCTGGCGCGGCTGATGTTCCCGGCGCTGGCGCTGCTGGCCGGCACCTGGGCGGTGTTCAGCACCCAGCACGGCGGCGTCGTGCTGGTCATCATGCTCAGCTACGCCGCCGGCTACCGGATCATCCCGTGGCAGCGCGCGCTGCTGACCGCCGTGCTGGCGCTGGCGCTGCACATGCTGGCCTGGGACGTGTCCACGCCGGGGCTGAGCGGGCTGTTCGGGTCGTGGGTGATGCTGACCGTCTACGGCATGGTGGTGGCCCTGCCGTTCCTGGTCGGCCGGTACGTCGCGCAGCGGAACGCGCTGGTCGCGGCGTTGCAGGAGCGCGAGGAACGGGTGGTGCGCGAGCGGCGCATGGTGTCGCGCCAGGTCCGGCTGCGCGAGCGCAACCGGATCGCCCAGGACATGCACGACAGCCTCGGCCACCGGCTCAGCCTCATCTCGGTGCACGCGGGCGCGCTGGCGCTGGACGGCGGGCTGGGCGAGCGCCAGCGCGAGGCGGTGGGGGTGCTGCGCACCGCCGCGCTCACCGCCATGGAGGAGCTGCGCGGCGTCATCGGCGTGCTGCGGCGCGACGAGGAGCCCGACGAGGACCCGGTCCGGCGCACCGTGGACGCGATCGACGAGCTGGTCGAGGGCGCGCGGCGGGCCGGGGTGCGGGTGAGCCTGGTGCGCGGCGGCCAGCCGGTCGCGCTGCCCGCGAAGGTCAGCCACGCCGCCTACCGCATCGCCCAGGAGGGCCTGACCAACGCCAGCAAGCACGCGCCGGGCGCGAGCGTCCAGGTGACGGTGAAGTACGAGCCGGACGCGCTGGTGGTGGAGGTCCGCAACAACGCGCCGCGCGTCAAGCCGCCCAAGGGCGCCGGGTTCGGCCTGATCGGGCTCGGCGAGCGGGTGCGCCTGGCGGGCGGGATGCTGCACGTCGGCGAGTTGGCCACCGGCGGCTTCCGGATCGCGGCCGTGCTGCCCTACGAGGACACCGCAGCGGCCGACGACGAGCCGCCCGACGAGGAGCCCGCCGCGACCGCCAAGCCGAGCGGCATCCGCAAGTGGGCGGGCGTCGGCTCGATCGTGCTGGCCGCGACCGTGGTGGTCGTGGTGGTCGGCGGCTACACGTGGCTGGGCATCCAGCCCGCCACCAAGGTCGTCGACCAGCGGCTCTACGAGTCGATCGAGGTCGGGCAGGCCGAGGCCGAGGTGGTGGCGAGGCTGCCCGGCGGCGCGGAGCCGCCGGTCGGCGACCTGAAGTCGGACGCGTCGCCCGAGCCGCAGGGCGCGAACTGCGTGTACCGCGTGGCGGACGAGCAGACCTACTCGTCGCGGGCGACGAGGGTCGTGCGGTTCTGCTTCGCGGACGGCAAGCTGATCGAGAAGAAAACCCACCTCCAGGGGATGTGAACGGTGATCCGGGTCCTCATCGCCGACGACGAGCCGCTGATGCGCGCGGGCATCAAGGCCATCCTCGGCACCGCAGACGACATCGAGCTGGTCGCCGAGGCCGGCGACGGGCGGGAGGCCGTGCGGATCGCGCGGGAGCGGCGGGTGGACGTCGCCGTGCTCGACATCCGCATGCCGCGGCTGGACGGGCTGTCGGCCGCGCGCGAGCTGCGGTCGGTGGCGCCCTCGGTGCGGGTCGTGGTGCTGACCACGTTCGGCGAGGACGACAACATCGTCCGGGCGCTGTCGGACGGCGCGGCGGGGTTCCTGCTGAAGGACTCGGCGCCGGAGGAGCTGCTGCGCGCGGTGCGGGCCGTGCACGCGGGCGAGGCGTACCTGTCGCCGATGGTGACCAGCCGGGTGGTCGGGATGGTCGCCCAGGTGGGCCAGCCGCGCCGCCAGGAGGCGATGCGCCAGGTCGAGGCGCTGACCGAGCGCGAGGTCGAGGTGCTGGCGCTGCTGGGGCTGGGCATGTCGAACGCGGACGTGGGCCAGCGGCTGCACATGAGCGAGGCGACCGTGAAGACCTACGTGAGCAGGCTGCTGGCCAAGCTGGGGCTCACCAACCGGGTGCAGGCGGCGCTGCTGGCGCGCGACGCGGGGCTGGCGGGCTGACCGACGGGCGCCCGCCGAGTCGCGCAAACGTTTGCGCGCGAACCGGGCGGACCGGGACGTGGCGCGGCCCCCCGCGACGGGAGTC
>NZ_JBHWIE010000291.1:0-9075 GCF_042732085.1 Actinosynnema sp. NPDC059797 | reverse complement strand
TGCACACCACGGGCAAGGCGGTCCTGGTCACCGGGGCCAACCGCGGCGTCGGGAAGGCGCTGGTCGAAGAGGCCCTGAAGCGGGGCGCGGGGCGGGTCTACGCGGGCACGCGCACGCCGCTGAGCCACCCGGACGAGCGGGTCACGCCGGTGACCCTGGACGTGACCGACGCCCGGCACATCGAGGCGGCCGTCGACCGGGTCGGCGCCCTCGACGTGCTGATCAACAACGCCGGCGTCTTCGCGGTCGACGACCTGGGCGACCCGGCCCTGCTCGACCGGGTGCTCGCCGTCAACTTCCACGGCGTGCACAACGTGACCCGGGCGTTCCTGCCCAAGCTGGTCGCATCCCGGGGCGCCGTCGCCACGAACATGTCGGTGAACGCCATCGCCCCGTTCCCGCTCGTCGCGTCGTACGCGATCTCCAAGGCCGCCGCGCTGGCCCTGACCCAGTCGCTGCGGTCGATCCTGGCGCCCCGCGGGGTGAGCGTCCACGCGATCTTCTCCGGCCCCGTGGACACGGACATGGGCGCGGAATTCGAAGCCGTGTTCACCGGTCGCGCGAGCGCGAACACGGGCACGAAATTCGACGTCGACCGGAAAGCCTCCCCGGAGTCGGTGGCGCACCACATCTTCGAGGGGATCGAGAACGGCGTCGAGGACATCTTCCCCGACCCCGCCTCACAGGACCTGGCAGAGGGCTGGCACCACGGTTCCACCAAGGCGCTCGAACGCCACCTCGCGGCGATGTACGCGGAGTTCATCCGCTGAAACCGCGGTCGACAGGATTGCTCACATTTCGATACGAGGCAATTTCGGAGATCTGCGCGTCGCGCACCCCCGCTAATGTACCGGGAAAAGCGGATATCCCTCGCTGGACCGACGCCGGCCGTATCCGCGCGCCCGCGGGAAGTCCGCTTCCGCATTCGCCACCTTGTCGAGGAGCAGTGCAGGATGACTTTGATCGAGTCCCGGCCGAGGCCCGACCTCGTCCGCCGGGCGACGGAACTGGTGGAGCCGATCCGGAAGCACGCCGCCTGGCACGAGGAGCACCGGGAGCTGCACCCGGAGGTCCTGGGCGCGCTGACCGAGGCGGGCCTGCTGAAGATGCGGATCCCGGCGCGCTACGGCGGCAGCGTGCCGGACATGCGCACCGTGGTCGACGTGGTCGCCGAGCTGGCCCGCGCCGACGGCTCGGTCGGGTGGTCCTGCGTCTCGTTCACGATGGCCTCCTGGCTGTCCTCGCTGGTGCCGGACGAGACGCAGGACGCGATCTGGGCCGACCCGGACGTCCGGTTCTGCGGGTCCGTCGAGCTGAACGGGATCGCCGAGCCGACCGACGGCGGCTACGTCCTGAACGGCAAGTGGCACTTCAACACCGGTTCCCCGCACGCCACGTGGGACGCCCACTTCGCGATGCTGCGGCACCCGGACGGCACCGCCGAGCCGGCGCTCGCCGTCGTCCCGGTGTCGGAGCTGACGTTCATCGACGACTGGCACACCTCGGGCCTGCGCGGCACGGGCAGCCAGACCTCCGTCGCGAAGGACCTCTTCGTCCCCGAGGGCTGGCTGGTGCGGATGCTCCCGATGGCGGTCGAGGGCAAGCTGGCCACGAAGCTCAACGCCGAGTACCAGGCGTGGCACGTCCCGTTCATGCAGATGGCGATCACGGTGGCCAGCGCGCCGGCGCTGGGCATGGCCCGCGCCGCGTTGGAGAACTACCTGGAGCTGGTGCCGAACCGGGGCATCACCTACACCCACTACGAGCGCCAGAGCGAGGCGCCGATCACGCACCTCCAGCTGGGCGAGGCCGTCCAGCTCATCCACGAGGCCGAGTTCCACGTGTACCGCATGGTCGAGCGCCTCGACGCCAAGTCCGCTTCCGGCGAGCCGTGGACCAACGAGGAGAAGGCCATCGCGCGCATGGACGCGGGCGCGGCCGTCGGGCGGGCCAAGCAGGCGGTGGACCTCCTGGCCAACGCCGCCGGCGCCTCGTCGATCTACTCCCACGTGCCGCTGCAGCGGATCCAGCGGGACATCGGCGCCCTCCACCACCACGCGATCATGTACCCCTTCACCAACCTCGAGACCCTGGGGCGGGTCCTGCTCGGCCTGGAACCCAACACGGACTTCCTGTAGCGGCCGCGCCGTCCGACAGCCCGTCGGCGGCGCACGAACGAGGAGATGGCATGTCAACTGTGGTCGTCCCGTCCCGGGAAGAGCTGGTCGAGCGGGTGTCCGGGATCATGCCCGTGCTCCGGGCCAACGCCGAGTGGGCCCACGAGCACCGCCGGCTGCACGAGGAGACCGTCAAGGCCCTGACCGACGCGGGGGTCTTCCGGATGAGGGTCCCGCGGCGTTACGGCGGGTACGAGAGCGACGCCCGCACCATGGTCGAGGTCGCCGACCTGATCGCCCAGGTCGACGGCTCGGCGGCGTGGGTGGTGTCCTGCTCCTGGATAGCCGGCTGGGGCATCGGGTTGTTCCCCGACCAGGTCCAGGACGACGTGTTCGCGGACCCGGACGTCCAGGTCTGCACCACGATCGGGCCGGGGAGCGCGACGGCGGTCCCGGTCGACGGCGGGATCCTGGTGAACGGGTCCTGGCCGTGCATCAGCGGCGCCCTGAGCAGCCGGTACCAGCAGATCGGCGCGATCCTCCTCGACCCGGGCGGCGACCCGTACCCCGTGATGAGCCCGGTCCCGATGTCCGACCTGGAGATCACCGACGACTGGCACACCACCGGCTTCCGCGGCACCGGCAGCGTCGCCACGACCGCGAAGGACCTGTTCATCCCCCGGGAGCGCGTCCTGCCCGCGCCCGCGGTGGTCAACAGCCAGTCGTCGTCGGAGCGCAACGCCGGCTCGCCGATGTACCGGGCCCCGTTCATCTCCGTGGGCGCGGCGTCCACCGTCGGCGTCGCCACCGGCATGGCCAAGGCGATCCGGGACGTCTTCTTCGAGCGGTTGCCCGGCCGCGCGCTCACCTACACCAACTACCCGAGCCAGGCCGAGGCGCCGGTGACCCACCTGCGGATCGCCGACGCGGTGATGAAGATCGACGAGGCCGAGTTCCACGCGCACCGGCTGGCCGCCACGGTGGACGCCAAGTGCGCTTCCGGCGAGGCGTGGTCCCTGCTGGAGCGCGGGCGCAGCCGCGCGGACGAGGGCGCGGCCGTGCGGTTGACCGGGGAGGCCGCGGGCATCTTCGCCCGGGCCGGGGGCGGCTCCTCCGCCTACACCAGGGTGCCGCTCCAGCGGTTCGTCAACGACCTGCACACCCTGAGCCTGCACGCGATGATGAACCCCGACGTCAACGCCGAGACCTACGGCCGGATCCTGTGCGGCGTGGACCCGAACACCTACTACCTCTGACCCGCCGCGACGTGCGCGGAGGAGCCGGCCGGGTGTTCCCCGACCGGTTCCCCTCGCCCCGGCCGGGGACGTCAGCCGACCACGCCCACGGCGCCGTAGCCTAGGTGGTGGGCCGGGCTGCCCGTGGGGATGTCGGCGTCCGGGCGGGCGCGCCACTCGGGCATCAGGACCACCCCGGGCTCGACCAGCGCCATGCCGTCGAACAGCGCCTCGACCTCCGCCCGGTCGCGGACGTAGAGCTGTTCGACGACGCCCTTGTACGCCTCGATCATGGCGTGGATCTGGGTCCTCGCCTCGCCCTCCGCCCGCTCGTCGGTGAGGTGGGACAGGGCCACGACGCTGCCCGGCGCGACGCGGTCGCGGTAGCCCTTCATCATGCCCAGCGGGTCCTCGTGGGGGCCCACGAAGACCATCACGCCGGTCATCACCAGGCCCAGCGGCCGGTCGAGGTCGATCAGGTCGAGCACGCGCGGGTCGGCGAGCAACTCCTCCGGCCGGCGGGCGTCGGCGCCCACCATGGCCGCGCGCGGGTTGTCCGCGAGGATCAGCTCCCCGTGGTGGACCGCGACCGGGTCGTGGTCGACGTAGACGACCCTGGCCTCCGGTGAGCGCGCCTGGGCGACCTCGTGGGTGTTGCCCGCCGTGGGCAGGCCGGAGCCGAGGTCGAGGAACTGCGTGATGCCCCGGTCCAGCATGAACGCCACCGACCGGCGCAGGAAGCCCCGGTTGAACCGGGCGAGCATCTCCATGCTGGGCAGGGTGGACTGGATGCGCTTCGCGCGCTCGCGGTCGGCGGGCAGGTTGAACGCCCCGCCCAGGTAGTAGTCGTAGATGCGGGCGATGTTGGCGGTGTCGGGGTCGTACACCTCGGTCCTCCTGGAGGGGGGTGGTGCGTTCCGCGCCGATCGGCGGCGGCCCGCGCGGCTTGCCGGTCGTGCCGCCCGCCGGTCGTGCCGCCGGCCCCGCGCGGGGCCGGCGGGTCCCACCGTGCCGGCCGGCCCGCCGCGCGGTCACGAGGGCGCGATCAAGCCTTCGGGGAACCGGTCCCGCCGGCGCAGGGCCGCCGCGAGCGCGCCGAGGAAGGCCAGTCCGCCCAGCACCTGGAGGCTGCCGAGGAACACGATCCCGGCCACCGGCGGGTCCACGACGCCCATGCCGATCGGCGTGGGGAACATCAGGGCGGCGGTGGCGACCAGGACCAGCCACGAGGCGAGCACGCCCGCCGAGTGCGCCGCGCCGCCCCGCTCCCGCGCCCACCACAGCCACAGCGCCAGGCCCGGCACCACCCACACCCAGTGCTGCGGCCACGAGATCGGCGAGATCAGCAGCCCGGTCACGGCGCAGGCCAGCACACCGGCCGCCTCCAGGCCCCGGCGGCTGGCCCACGCCGAGACCAGCAGGCCGAACACACCGACGACCAGCGCGAGCAGCAGCCACACCCACTGCGCGCCGAGGAAACCGGGCAGCTGGACCAGGATGCCGCGCATCGACTGGACGAACGGCGACGCGCCCGCCGGCACCATGCGGTCGGTGCTCAGGAAGTGCTCGGTCCAGAAGCTCGTCGACGCGCCGGGCAGCGCCAGGAACCCGACGGCCAGCGTGCCCGCGAACGTCGCGGCGGACACGACGGCCGCCCTGGTGCGCCGGGTGAGCAGGAAGTAGGCGATGAAGATCAGCGGCGTCAGCTTGATGCCCGCCGCGATGCCGATGGCGACGCCCTGGAAGCGGCCGGGCCGCCGGGCCAGGTCGAGGACGCACAGGAGCATGAGCAGGACGTTGATCTGGCCGAAGCCCAGCAGGTAGAGCACCGGCGTGGTGGGGATCGCGGCGACGACGGCCAGCACGGTGGAGCGGGCCCGCCGCAGCCGCGACCCGGGCGCGAGCAGCCCGAGCAGCAGCCACACCGACACCTCCAGCGCGACCACCGTGGCGAACGTCCACAGCGCGAACCCGACCTCGAAGCCCAGCAGCCCCAGCGGGGCCAGCACCAGCGCGGCGAACGGCGGGTAGAGGAACAGGTAGCCGTCGCCCGTCGCCACCTCGAACGGCGAGACCCCCAGCAACACCGCCTCCCCGCCCGCCCGGAACGCGGCGAAGTCGTTGGCCATGACCGGGAACGGGATGGTGTCCTCGAAGGCCAGGGCGACCATCACGACCGCGGTCACGGCGGCGGCCACCGCGAGCGCGACGACGCCGGCCGACCTGGTGGGGAAGCGCTCGCGGGTCTCCTGGACGGGTGCTGGCACCGCTGTCGTGGTCATGCCGGGACCTCCTGGGTCGGCTGGGCGACGGGCTCGGGTCCCGGGTGCCCCCGGAAGACCCACGAGCTGAGCAGGGCGAAGCGCCCGAGGGTGCCGACGGCGGACGAGCCGACGAGCACGGCCAGCTCGACCCAGCGGGACGGCGCGCCCACCGCCGAGTGCAGGGCGAGCAGCGCTCCGGAGGTGAAACCGCAGTACAGGCCGAACACCAGCAGCACCTGGACGTGCGCCCGGGGCAGCCGGCCCGACCGCCCGTCGACGGTGAACCGGCGGTTCGCCCCGGTGTTGAACAGCGCGCTCAGCGTGACCGCGACGAGGTTGGCGGCCAGCGGCGGCCACCACGTGCGGAACACGGTGAACAGGCCCAGGGTCATCAGCGTGGCCACCGAACCGACCAGGCAGAACGACAGCAGGTCGCGCAGGCGGGGCATCCCCGGCGCGGACAGCACCGCGTCGGGGTGGGTCGGCCGGGGGGCCGGCCGGAACGGCAGCTCGGCGATGCGCGCGGCGCCGGAGGCCTTGGCGCGGGCGAGCCGGACCAGGCCGCGCAGGTTGGTCGCGACGGTGCCGGTGACGTTCACCCGGCTGTCCACGTCCTCGACCCAGTCCACCGGCACCTCCAGCACGCGCAGGCCGTTGTGCTCGGCCAGCAGCAGCAGTTCGGTGTCGAAGAACCAGGTGTCGTCCTCGACCCGGGCCAGCAGCGGCCTGATCACGTCGGTGCGGGCGGCCTTGAAGCCGCACTGCGCGTCGCGGAACCGGGTGCCGTGGGTCAGCCGCAGCAGCGCGTTGTAGACGCGGGACATCAGCTCGCGCTTGGGGCCGCGGACCGTGCGCGCGCCCGGCGCGAGCCGGGAGCCGATGGCGACGTCCGAGTGGCCCGCGACCAGCGACGCCACCATCGGCAGCAGCGCCTCCAGGCCGGTGGACAGGTCGACGTCCATGTAGACGACCACGTCGGCCCGGCTGCGCGCCCACGCCGTGCGCACCGCGCGCCCCTTGCCCCTGGCGCCCAGGCCCAGCACGCGCACGCCGTGCCACCGCCGCGCGAGTCCTCTCGCGACGGTCCTGGTGCCGTCGGTGCTGGCGTTGTCCACGATGGTGATCAGCCAGTCGAACGGCAGCCGCGCGGCCAGGTAGCCGTGCAGCACCGCCACGCAGCCCGGGAGGGCCCGTTCCTCGTTGTGGACCGGGATGACGACCTCGACGGTCGCCGTGGCGCGGGCGGCCTGGACGTGCGCCGGGCGGACGCGCTTGGGGTGGGCGGCCCGTCTCGCCCGCTGTCGCGGCAGGGCTGCGGGCTCGGTGGTCCCGTTGTCGGGTCGAGGCTGTCCGGCGAGCACCTGGCCACTCATGCGCGCCCCCTTGCCGCATCAGGATTGACCAGGAGGCTACGACCGCGACCGGGCGACCACTTCTCCGAACGTGCGCTTGACAAGTCACGTGGAATGAGGTAGAGGCGCGGCCGGCCCCCACTGCGGGACCCCGCAGTCGGCTGCCCCCTTTTGCCCGAGCGCGCTCGCCCGGACCGAGGGGTCAGCCGGCCGTCGCCGCGAGGGCGTCGAGGCGGGCCGCCTCCATCCGGGACCGGACGCTCGGGCCGCCCGAGGACGGCCGGAGCCGCGCCCGCGGCCCGATGTGCTCCTCGCGCAGCTCGTCCATGAACTCGTCCCACAGCGCCGGGCCGCCGCTGTCGAGCACGCGCATCCGGGCGGCGTACTCGTCGGTCACCGGCAGGTGGCGCAGGCCCCAGGAGCCGAGCTGCACGATCAGCGGGACGAGCTGGATCGCCGCCTCGGTCAGCGAGTAGGTGATCTTCTGCCGGTGCTCGGGGTTGCCGGACCGGACGAGCAGGCCGTGCTCGACCAGCGAGGCGAGCCGGTCGGCCAGGATGTTCGAGGAGATCCGCTCCGGACCGGCCAGCAGCTCGCGGAAGTGCCGCGCGCCGACGAACACGACGTCGCGCAGGACGAGGAGCGTCCAGCGGTCGCCCAGGACCTCCAGCGACAGGTTGACCGGGCACCCCGATCGCACGTCCTTGCGCACTGTGCACTCCAACGCCGTTACCCGAACCGGTTACTCCGGTTGCATTTCCGAACCAGTCTCTCCTACGGTAGGACCGATTGCAAGATGAGAGCAGTTGGGAGACTCGGATGGCGCCGAAGGCGAACCTTCCCGAAGTGGTGTCGCGCGAGGAGTGGCTGGCGGCCCGCAAGGAGCTGCTGGTCAAGGAGAAGGAGCTGACCCTGGCGCAGGACCGGGTCAACGAGGACCGGCGGCGGCTGCCGATGGTGCGCGTGGACAAGGACTACAAGTTCGTCGGCCCGCGGGGGCAGGTCGGCCTCGCCGACCTGTTCGAGGGCCGCCCCCAGCTCGTCATGCACCACCTCATGTGGACCTACCGGGTCGACGAGGACGGCGTCGAGCAGCCCGGCGACATCGCCTGCTCCAGCTGCTCCACCATCGCCGACGGCATCCCGAAGCTCACCCAGCTGCACGTCCGCAACACCACGCTCGTGGGCGTGTCGCGCGCGCCCTACGAGAAGATCGCGCCGTTCCGGGAGCGCATGGGCTGGACGTTCCCGTGGTACTCCAGCTGGGACAGCGACTTCAACTACGACTTCCACGCGACCCTCGACGACCGGGTGGCGCCCGTGCTGTTCAACCACCGCACCGAGGAGGAGCTGGCCGCGGCCGGCAAGCCGTGGGACGAGGGCATGCGCGGCGAGTGGCCCGGTGTCAGCACGTTCCTGAAGGTGGACGACGAGGTGTTCCACACGTATTCGACGTTCGGCCGCGGCATCGAGCAGTTCCTCGGCGGCAACCAGTACCTGGACCTGACCGCGCTCGGCAGGCAGGAGGCGTGGGAGAGCCCGAAGGGCCGCGCGCGGCCGCTGGGCCTGCAGGCGGGCGGCCCGGGGATGCGCCTGCCCGACGAGTACGACCTGACCCGCCCGCGCCCGATGTGACCGCACCCGCTCTGACCGCGCTTGGCCTGATCGCATCCGGCCTGACCGCACCTGGCCGTGCCCGGGCCGACCCCGCCTGACCGCCCGACCGGCTGACCTGACCGGCCGACCCGACCGGCCGCTGAGCACGCGGGGAGAAGCAGCGCGTGGCCGGGTCGCGCACGCTGGCGTGGTGCGCATCGGGGAGCTGAGCCGCCGGTCGGGCGTGAGCGTGCCGACGATCAAGTTCTACCTGCGCGAAGGGCTGCTGGCCCCGGGCAGCGGCACCGCCCGCAACCAGGCGAGCTACGGCGAGGCGCACGAACGCCGGTTGCGCCTGGTGCGCGCCCTGGTCGAGGTGGGCGGCCTGTCGCTCACCGCGGTCCGCGAGGTGCTGGCCGCCTCGGACGGCGACCTGGTGCCCGCCGTGCTGAGCCGGGTGCGGCGGCAGGCGGTGTCGGCGCCACCGGACGCGGGTGGCGCCGACCACGGG
>NZ_JBHWIE010000290.1:0-9087 GCF_042732085.1 Actinosynnema sp. NPDC059797 | reverse complement strand
GGGTGGCGCGGGTGAGGGCGACGTACAGCTCGGCCGCGCCGCGCGGGCCGTCGGCGAGGATCCGCCCCGGGTCCACGACCAGGACGGCGTCGTACTCCAGGCCCTTCGTCTCCGACGCCGGCACCGCGCCCGGCACGTCCGGCGGCCCGATCACGACGCTGGTGCCCTCGCGACCGGCCTCGTCCCGGGCGAACTCCTCGACGGCGGCGGCCAACTCGTCCCCGGTGACCCGCCGGGACCACGGCCGCACGCCGCACGCGCGCACCGACTCCGGCGGCCGGACCCCCGGCGCGAACCCGGCGAGCACGCCGGCGGCGACGGCCATGATCTCCGCCGGGGTGCGGTAGTTCACCGTCAGCGACCGGTAGACCCAGCGGCCCGGCACGTACGGCTCCAGCATCGCGCCCCACGACCTCGCCCCGGCGGGCGACCGGCGCTGGGCGAGGTCGCCGACCACCGTGAAGGACCGCCCCGGGCAGCGCCGCATCAGCACCCGCCAGTCCATTTCGGACAGTTCCTGGGCCTCGTCGACCACGACGTGCCGGTAGGTCCAGTCGCGGTCGGCGGACGCGCGCTCGACGAGTTCGCGGGTGTCGTGCTCGAGGAAGCGGTCCGCCAGGTCCTCGGCGAAGAGGAGGTCCGTGGCGAACAGGTGGTCCTCGTCGTCCATCGAGTCCTGGCGGCCGACGAGGTTGTCCAGCACGCGGGCGGCGTACGCGGTCTCGGCCCGGCGCTCCCGCTCCGCCTCCCGGTCCGCCGACCCGTCGCTGCCCAGCAGGTCGACCAGCTCGTCGAGCAGCGGCACGTCCGACACCGTCCACGCCTCGCCGTCGGCGCGCCACAGCGCCTGGTCGGCGCCCGCCGCCCGCAGCCGCTCGGGCGACGAGTAGAGCGACGACAGCAGCGCCTCCGGCGTCAGCACCGGCCAGAGCAGGTCGAGCGCGGCGGTGAACGCCTCGTCCTCCGCCAGCTCCTTGACCAGGTCCGACCGCAGCTGCTCCCACGCGTCCCGGTCGTCCCTGGTCAGCCAGCCCCGGCCGATCCGGGCGATGGCCCGCTCGGTGAGCACGTAGGTGACGATCTCGGCGAACACGGCGCGGGCCTCGTTGTGCGGCAGCCCGCTCGCGCGCGCCTCCTCCCGGGCCCACTCCGCGGTCGCGGCGTCGATCCGCAGCGCGACGTCCCTCAGTTCGATCGGCAGCGGGTCCTCCGGCAGCCGCTGCCGGTCGGCGACCGCCGCCGCGAGCACGTCGAGGACCTTGAGCGAGCCCTTGAGCCGCGCGGCCACCGGCTCGTCCTCGGCGGTGACGCGCAGCCCGGGCACCAGGCCGCCGGGGGTCGTGAACACCACGTCGGACTCGCCCAGCGACGGCAGCACGCGGCCGATGTGGTTCAGGAACGCCGGGTTGGGCCCGACCACGAGCACGCCGTGGCGCTCCATCCGCTCCCGCTGCGTGTAGAGCAGGTACGCGACGCGGTGCAGCGCCACCACGGTCTTCCCGGTGCCCGGACCGCCCTCGATCACCAGCACGCCGGGGTGGTCGAGCCGGATGATCTCGTCCTGCTCGGCCTGGATGGTCGCCACGATGTCGCGCATGCCCTCGCCGCGCGGCGCGTTGACCGCCGCGAGCAGGGCCGCGTCGCCCCGCGCGTCCCCGTCGGGGCGGCCGAGCACCTCGTCGGTGAAGTCGACCACCCGGCGCCCGCGCGTGTGGAACTGGCGGCGCCGGCGCATGTCCTCCGGGTTCGCGGCGGTGGCGACGTAGAAGGCGCGCGACGCGGGCGCGCGCCAGTCGAGCAGCACCGGCTCGTACCCGTGCTCCTCGTCGAACAGGCCGATGCGGCCGATGTACGAGCGCTCGCCGGACACGGCGTCCAGCCGGCCGAAGCACAGCCCGTTGTCCGCCACGGCCAGCCGCTTCGCCTCCTTGGCCAGCGCGCGCACCTCGTCGTCCCGCTCCATGTGGGTGCCGCCGGTGCCCCGCAGCGCCGCTTCGTACCCGCTCTTCACCCGCGCGCGCTCGGCGTCGAGCCGCGCGTAGAGCCCGGCCACGTAGTCGCGTTCGGACGACAGCTCTTCTTCGTACCGCTGAGTTGACACGTGTTCCTCACTGCGCAGTGCGGGCGTTCGGTTCGGTGGGGTGCGGTTCACGCGGCGCGGCCGGCCTCGTCGAGCAGCAGCGCCGCGGCCACCGCCGCCCCGTCGGCGCGGACCCCGCCCGCCACGGCGGCCGCCCGCTCGCGGACCCCGGGCGCCAGGGCCGCCCCGAGCGCGGCCGACAGGGAGTCGGAGGTCGGCGTCGGCCCGTCGTGCGCCACGCCGACGCCCAGCGCGGCCACCCGGCCCGCCCAGTACGGCTGGTCCGCGGCCTGGGGCACCACCACCTGGGGCGCGCCCGCGCGGGCGGCCGTCGTGGTGGTGCCCGCGCCGCCGTGGTGCACGACCGCGGCCACCCGGCGGAACAGCGCCTGGTGGTTGACCTCGCCGACGGCGAGGCAGTCGTCCCCGTCGTCGACCGGGCCCAGGCCGGCCCAGCCGCGCAGGACGACCACCCGGCGGCCCAGCGCCCGGACCGCCTCGACGGCCACCCGGGCGGGGTCCTCCGCCGCGTGCAGGGGCATGCTGCCGAAACCCACGTACACGGGCGGCTCGCCGGCGTCCAGGAACGCCACCAGCTCGTCCGGCAGCGGGCGCTCGTCCTCGAGGAGCCACGCGCCGGTCTGCACGACGTCGAGGTCCGGCGACCCCCGCCACGGGTCCAGGACCGGGTCGGTGGCCAGCCACGGCCGGCGGCCGACGACGTAGTCCCGGACGTCGCCCACCGGCGGCAGGCCGATCGACGCCCGGCCGGTGTTGATCGCCTCGCCGAACAGCGCGTTGACGTGCCGGGCGTCCAGGTCCCACAGCACCCGGTTGTCGGTCACCCCGGGCGGCAGCGGCCGGCCCGGGTACGCCAGCGGCGGCCGGTGCGGCGACGGCAGCGTGAGCTGCTGGAAGGTGACGGACGCGGAGCGGACGCCCAGCTTCTCGGCCACCGACAGCGCGCCCGCCGCGGCCGGCACCACGCCCGTCGCCACCAGCACGTCGCACCCCTCGGCGGCCTCCGCGACCGGACCGAGCAGGCCGGCGACCAGCTCGGCCGCCCGCCGGGGCAGGTCGGCCGGCGACGGCTTCGCGACCGTCAGCGCCCGCGCCGAGGGGCCGACCGGCACCAGCGGCACGTCGACGCCCGCCAGCCGCCGCGCGAAGTCCTCGTCCGGCGGCGCGCACACCCGGACCCCGGCGCCGAGCCCCCGCAGCCGCA
The DNA here is from genome assembly GCF_042732085.1 of Actinosynnema sp. NPDC059797. Lineage (NCBI taxonomy): Bacteria > Bacillati > Actinomycetota > Actinomycetes > Pseudonocardiales > Pseudonocardiaceae > Actinosynnema > Actinosynnema sp. NPDC059797. The sequence continues at coordinate 5,782 of NZ_JBHWIE010000290.1, read as the reverse complement.
CGGCGAGCCCGACCAGCGGCTCGACGTCCCCCCGCGACCCGTAGGTCGACAGCACCACGCGCATTCCGCGTTCCCCCGTTTTCGCAGCTCTTGGGCTTGGGCTCGAAATTCTGCGGCACCACCGGGGTCTTGCCGCAAGGCCCCCCTCGTGCTATACGTTGAGGTGGAGGAAAGCGCCCCGACATCATACGGCCGCGCGAACGCCCCTCTCCCGCGCACACCACGTCGTCAGTCCGCGGTCTTCGCGATCCCCTTCGCGGCCTCGGCGTAGCGGCGGGCCAGCAGCGCGAAGGCGTCCCGCAGCTCGGCCGGCCCGACCACCTCGACGTCGGCGTCGAACCTGCCGATCGCGGCGGCCAGGGCGGGCCACGACCACGAGCCGGAGGTGAGCCGGCAGCGGTCCGGGCCGAGCTCCTCGACGACCCCGTCCCCGGCGAACGGCGCCACCTCGGCGGCGGGCCGGTGGAGGACCACCTCGCCCCGGCAGGGCCAGTCGCCCGCGCCGTCCGAGCCCCGGAACCTGCCGGTCACGAACGCGGCCACGTCGCCGCCGGGCAGCTCGCGCGGGGTGAAGCGGGGCCCGGTGGGCACGCGCGGCGCCATCCGGTCGACGCGGAAGGCCCGCCAGTCGTCGCGGTCGAGGTCCCAGGCCACCAGGTACCAGCGCCCGCCCCGGGTGACGAGGTGGTGGGGCTCCACCCGGCGCGCCGGCCGGCCGTCGTCACCCGACGGGGACGCGTAGTCGAAGCGCAGCACCTCGCGGGCGTGGACGGCGCCGCCGACCGCCACCAGCACGCCGCTGTCGACGCCCGGCGCCGCGGACCGCTCCACGGCCGTGACCCGGAGGGTGTCGATGCGGTGGCGCAGCCGGGCGGGCATGACCTGCCGGACGGTGTGCAGCGCCCGTGCCGCGGCCTCCCCGGTGCCGCTGCTCACGGCGGTGTGGAGCGCCACGGCCAGGGCGACGGCCTGCTCGTCGTCGAACAGCAGCGGCGGCAGTTGCGCGCCGGCCCCGAGCCGGTAACCGCCGTCCGGGCCCTTGGTGGTCACGATGGGGTAGCCGAGCTCGCGCAGGCGGTCGACGTCGCGGCGCACCGTGCGCGGGCTGACGTCCAGCCGCTCGGCCAGCAGCCCTCCCGGCCAGTCGCGGCGCGCCTGCAACAGCGACAGCAGCGCCAGCAGTCTTGCTGAGGTCTTCGGCATGGTCCCCATCGTGCCCGGAGTAGAGGACACGACCTGGCCACTACCCCTGCGACGGTGGTCTCGTCAGGCACCGAACCCGAGGAGCGACCTTGTCCGTCACGACCACGACCCACCTGAACTTCCGCGGTGACGCGCGCGCGGCGCTGGAGTTCTACCAGTCCGCGTTCGGCGGCCACCTCGCCGTCGTCACCTACAAGGACGCCGGGAACGTCCAGGAGGAGTCCGAGGCCGACCAGGTGATGTGGGGCCAGGTGCTCGCCGAGAACGGCTTCCACGTCATGGCCTACGACGTGCCCTCTCGGATGGGCTACGACCAGGGCGAGAACTCGTTCTTCCTCTCCCTGCGCGGCGAGACCGTCGAAGAGGTCACCGGCTACTGGGAGAAGCTCTCCGACGGCGCGACCGTCGTGGTCCCGATGGGCCCGGCGGGCTGGGCCCCGGCCTACGGGATGCTGCGCGACCGCTTCGGCGTCGTCTGGGTGATCGACGTCGTCACCGACTACCAGGGCTGACCCGCCCCGCCGCGGGCGGGCGCACGTCCCGCCCGCGGCCCCCTTCGCCGACCACCGACCACGCGACAGGACACCCCACCATGAGGATGCGCCCCCTGGGCCGCACCGGGATCCAGGTCAGCCCCTACTGCCTCGGCACGATGATGTTCGGCCCGGCGGGCAACCCCGACCGCGACGACTGCGCCCGGATCGTCCACCGGGCGCTGGACGCGGGGATCAACTTCATCGACACCGCCGACGTCTACGGCCCGCGCGGCGCGTCCGAGGAGATCGTGGGCGAAGCGCTCAAGGGCCGCCGCGACGACGTGGTGCTGGCCACCAAGGTCAACGGTCCGATGGGGGACGACCCCAACCGCCGCGGCAGCTCCCGGCGCTGGATCACCACCGCGGTCGAGCACTCGCTCCGACGCCTCCGCACCGACCACGTCGACCTCTACCAGGTCCACCACCCCGACCCGGGGACCGACGTCGAGGAAACCCTGTCCGCGCTCACCGACCTCGTGCGCAGCGGCAAGGTCCGCGCCATCGGCACCTCCAACCTCCCGGCGTCGGACATCGTCGAGGCGCAGTGGGTCGCCGACCGGCGCGGGTTGCACCGCTTCCGCACGGAGCAGCCCACGTACTCCATCCTCAACCGGGGCGTCGAACGAGAGGTCCTGCCCACCTGCCGCCGGCACGGCCTGGGCGTCCTGGTGTGGAGCCCCCTGTCCATGGGCCTGCTCACCGGCCGCTACCGCAAGGGCGAGCCCGTGGACAACCCGCGCCGGATGCGCTGGGTGCCGGGCCACCTCACCGACGAGCGGAAGCTGGACGCGGTCGAGCGGCTCATCCCGCTGGCCGAGGAAGCCGGCCTCTCCCCGACCCACCTGGCCATGGCCTTCGCCGTCACGCACCCGGACGTCACCTCGGCCATCATCGGCCCGCGCACCGCGGCCCACCTGGACGACCTGCTGGCCGGCGCCGAGGTCACCCTGGACGACGGAGTCCTGGACCGGATCGACGCCATCGTGCCACCGGGCACCGACCTCGGCCCACTGGACGTGTCCTACGTGCCACCCGCCATCGAGCACGCCACGATGCGCCGCCGCCCACCCGACACACGCGCGGCGGCGTGACGGGCGAGGAACCCGGCGGAACCGTGCCACCCGGTCCCGTCGGTGCCCACCGCCGAGACCGGGGGACGGGCGCGGTCGGGGGAAGTCCGATGTGGACCTCGTGCACGCGGCTCCCACCGAACCCGGCGCGAAGATCGCGCACCGCGTTGCCCCGGCGCACCGGATCGGACGTTGCCCCCACGCGCGGATCCGGGACCACGCGGACCATTCGCCCTGCCCCACCGGCCGACGACGCCACTGCCTCCCCCGCGGCTGACGGCTGCGTACCGGCAACGGGGGTGGCGGAGCGCGCGGGCACTCGCAAGGACGGATCCAGGCTGACGACCAGTGATGGAAAAAGATCAGGCCCTGAGCGCGAAGACGCAGCTCAGGGCTTGATTCACCCGGCGAAAGGTGAGTGCCCCCGGCAGGATTCGAACCTGCGACACACGGTTTAGGAAACCGCACTCGCCAGCATGTTCGAAACCCCTTCTGACCTGCTTAGACCTACTCCTGGGCAACATGGGCAGGTCCAACTTGGGCATCCACTGGGCAAACTCCCCCCAAGACCGTCACCCGAAACTAGCTGTCCTAATTGGACGCACCCATGGCTCGGGGCCGTCCACCGCTGGCCGTGGCTGGTACCCCGTGTCCGTGAAAGCGTCGGGCACCGGTCGCCGATGACAACGTCCTCGCGCTCCCGGTGGGACTGCTAGGGCGGTCGTATTCGGCTCGTCTGCGGGCCGCTCAGGGCGCGTTGAGGGTCGTTCTGCGGCACGCTGGCATCCATCGTGCGTCAGGCCGGGCTGACGGCTGCGGAGTTCCTGGCGCTGCTGTAGCCGCAGGGGGTTGGTACAAACCGGCGTTCGGGGTGCGTTCGAGGGCTGTTCCGGTGGATTTGGCCGGGGGTTGCCGTCCCAGCCGTCCCAGCCGTCCCGTGCCTGGTCAGGCCTGGGACGGCAAAAATCCTGGGACGGCAGATGCCGTCCCACCGAAAATGCCGTTCCAGGGCTGACCTGCGTTGGGACGGCTGGGACGGCTGGGACGGCAACCCTGGCCCCAACCCACGCCGAAGATCAACGAGGCAGGTCGCCAGATGTTGGTACAAAAGCCCCCGCTGGCTTCAGCGCGTCCTCAACCCGCTGATTCGTTATGTGCTGCTTCGAGGTGCCGTGCCGCTCTTACGAGACTGGAGTGAACCGAATCAAAAACGTCGTGAGCGCAGGTATAGTCGCAGGTCACGAAGTGTCGTCCCCGCGCGAGCGGGGGTGGTCCGTCCGTGGCGAGGGAAGCCAAGCGCCGCAGTGGGTCGTCCCCGCGCGAGCGGGGGTGGTCCGGTGTCGAGCACGACCCCGTCGGGCGGGGTGACGTCGTCCCCGCGCGAGCGGGGGTGGTCCGCGGGAGGCACCGTGTCCGACTTTGCCGACGAGGTCGTCCCCGCGCGAGCGGGGGTGGTCCCCGGTTGTAGGCGGTGAGGTCTTCGAACTCCGCGTCGTCCCCGCGCGAGCGGGGGTGGTCCCCCGACCTCGATCGTCGGGCACTGGTTCGGGTCGTCGTCCCCGCGCGAGCGGGGGTGGTCCCGCGAGTACGCCCGCACCGGCCACGGCCATGCCGTCGTCCCCGCGCGAGCGGGGGTGGTCCCAGGCTGCCGAGGTCGGCCTCGGCGCACGCGGCGTCGTCCCCGCGCGAGCGGGGGTGTTCCCCTGGCCGCGCAGCCCCTCGACCGCGCCCCGTGGTCGTCCCCGCGCGAGCGGGGGTGTTCCCACCGCGAACCACCGCCAGCTTGCGAGCGGTGCGTCGTCCCCGCGCGAGCGGGGGTGTTCCGTGCGACTCGACGTACACGCCGGTCTGCGCGAAGTCGTCCCCGCGTGAGCGGGGGTGTTCCGCACGTGCCGATCTGCTGGCCCCGCCTGAGCGCGTCGTCCCCGCGCGAGCTGGGGTGTTCCGGGGCCGACCTCGGGCACCTGGCCGGCGTGCGCGTCGTCCCCGTGCGAGCGGGGGTGTTCCGCTGCGAACACCACCCGGCCGACTCCCTCGGCGGTCGTCCCTGCGCGAGCGGGGGTGTTCCGTACTACCGGTGCTTCGGGATCTTCGTGGACGGGTCGTCCCTGCGCGAGCGGGGGGTGTTCCCCATTCGTTGGGCACGCCTGCACGCTACGGCGGGTTGTCCCTGCGCGGGCGGGGGTATTCCGAACCCGTGGGGCATCGACGGGGGGTGGACGGTGTTGTCCCCGCGCGAGCGGGGGTGTTCCCTACATCGGTGACGCCGACGACATCGCTGAGACGTCGTCCCCGCGCGAGCGGGGGTGTTCCGAAGAAGGAGCAGAGCGAATCCCCCGAGGTCCAGTCGTCCCCGCGCGAGCGGGGGTGGTCCCCACCCCGAACTACCCACCAACAGCGAAACCCCGTCGTCCCCGCGCGAGCGGGGGTGGTCCCTGGACCCGGCCAGTAGGCAGGTGTCATACGCGGTTGTCCCCGCGCGAGCGGGGGTGGTTCGACGGTGTGCCGGCGCTGCCCCGTGACGAGCGAGTTGTCCCCGCGCGAGCGGGGGTGGTCCAAGGACAGCTGATCGAACGCTTGTTCGCGTGACGTTGTCCCCGCGCGAGCGGGGGTGGTCCGGGCGGCCTGGACCTGGCCGAGTCGATGACCGCGTTGTCCCCGCGCGAGCGGGGGTGGTCCCGTCGTGTGCACCGCGCGCAGACGGAAGTAGCTGTTGTCCCCGCGCGAGCGGGGGTGGTCCGGCGTTGTAGACCGTGGTGAACGGGCGCCGGTCGCCGAGCCTGTTGCGCCGTTGTCGTGTTCCGGCTGTACCGGGTTGGTACAAACCGAGGTTCGGGGTGCTTTCGAGGGTCGTTCCGGTCGGTCTAGCCGGGGGTTGCCGTCCCATCCGTCCCAGCCGTCCCATGCCTGCTCAGGCCTGGGACGGCAAAAATCCTGGGACGGCAAATGCCGTCCCACCGAAAATGCCGTCCC
>NZ_JBHWIE010000289.1:0-9095 GCF_042732085.1 Actinosynnema sp. NPDC059797 | reverse complement strand
GGTCCTGAGAACCGGTGCCCCCGCCCGCGTCCCACACCGACCTCCCGTCGGGCCCGGCCCGGCTCACCCACGATTTCCGGACCGGCGTCCACCAGGCGAGGGGCTGGTCACCGTGACGACGTCGGTGCGCTGAGGAGCTCCACTCCACGCAGGAGGGCCGTGTGGTCCAATCGGGCGTCACCGCGGGCGACGGCGTCCGCCACCAGTTCCGCGGCGGTTTCACCCAGCGGCGCCGCCGCGCCCAGCGCACGGGCGGCGTCGACCGCGATCCGCAAGTCCTTGTGGTGCAGGGCCAGGGTGAAGCTGGGGGTGAAGTCGCGGTCGCGGAAGTTGGCGCGCTTGCGGGTGAGGACGGCGGAGGAGGCCAGCCCGCCCTCCAGGACGTCCAGGGCGGTGTCCAGGTCGACGCCAGCGCGTTCCAGGAAGACGACGGCCTCCGCGCACGCCTGGGTGATGGAGGCCAGCATCAGCTGGTTGGCTGCCTTCACGAGCTGGCCGCGCCCGTGTGGTCCGCAGTGGACAACCCGGCTGCCGAGCACCCGCAGCAGCCGTTCGGCGGCCCGGAAGTCGGCGTGGGAACCACCCACCATGATCGACAACGTGCCTGCGACCGCACCCGCTTCCCCGCCCGCGACCGGGGCGTCGAGGGTCCGGACACCCGTGGTGAGCGCGGTCTCCGCCAAGGAGACCGAGGCGGCGGGCGCGATGGTGGACATGTCGATCAGCAGGGTGCCGGGCGACGCGTGGTCGAGCACTCCGCCCTGGCCGGTGACGACGGCCTCGACCTGCGGCGAGTCTGGCAGCACGGTGATGACGACGTCGGCACCCGCCACCGCGTCGGCCACCGCCGGGGCTTCCCGTCCGCCCGCGGCGAGCAGCGCGCCGGCGCGACCGGGGGTGCGGTTCCACCCGCGCACGTCGTACCCGGCGGAGGCGAGGTTGGCGGCCATGGGACGGCCCATGGTGCCCAGGCCCAGGAAGGCGACGGTCTGCACAGGCGGCTCCAGGGGACGGGTCCGCGCCGCGGACCGGAAGCGGGGGGCGGTCCCGGCGGGGGCCGCCCGCCGGGACTGGGTGCCGGAAGCTGTCGGGCACTAGAAGCTGAGGTCGAGCGCCTTGACCCGGTCCCTGGGGCGGGACGGGTCGCTGTCGGAGAACACGAAGCACCGGGTGTTCTTCAGCACGGCGTCCTCCACCTTCGCGGTGGAGAAGATCACCACCGGCACCCGCTCCCCGGCGCGGTTGAGGAAGTCCGCGCGGAAGTCGATGATCGGCGCGTCCTCGCCCCACCGGCCCAGGAAGTCCTCCACCACGTCCTGGTCGGCGTAGATGCGGCGGATGTGGTGGCCGACGTAGGAGTCGGGTTGCTCGGTCGCGCCCACGATCGCGATGTCCTTCCAGTTGGCGTGGGCGACGGTGCCGTCCTGCTCGATGAGGTGGATGGCCACCGGGCAGTGGTCGTAGTAGGCCCTGAGGAACGGCACGGCCTCCTCGCCGACCTCCCGGTACGAGGGGTCCGGCTGGTCGACCCGGGCGATCCACTCCTGCGCCGTGGACTCGCCCGCCGCCGGTCGCGGCGCGGGCGTCGGGTGGGTGGTGACCGGTCGCAGCGCCCAGAACCCGTAGCGCACGCCGTCGACCTCGCCGAAGCCGATGTTGGCGTGCCCGCGGGGAAACCCGGTGGCGGTGAACGAGGCGGGCAGGTTCTCCACCGGGTCGCCCTCGGCGAACAGCCGGGCGTAGTCGTCGACCCCGACCGCGGCGGCCAGCGGAGCGCCCGTCGCGGCCTGGTCCCCGAGCAGTTCTCGGGCGGCCTTGTTGGCCAGCACGACCGCGCCGTCGGCGTCGGTCACGGCCATGCCCGGCGAAGCGTTGTTGAACAGGTCCACGAGCTGGTCGGGACGCGGGTAGTCCACCATGGTGCACCTCTCTGCGGTCACAGAACCTTGCGGCTGTAGTTGAAGACCTGCCCCGTGGGGCCGTTGGACGGGAACTCGGCGATGGTGACGATCCAGTCGGCGACCGTGCGGGCCGGTTTGAGCCAGTCGGTGCCGAAGCCCTGGTTGATGGCGCGCAGGACGCTGTCGCTCGCGGCCGCGTCGAGCCCACCCATGGTCATCGCGGTGGCGACCGGCCCCGGCCGCACCTCGTTGGCGATCACGCCGTCGTCGGCGAAACCGGTCGAGCAGGCGCGCATCAGCGACGTCATGGCCGCCTTGCTCGCCGCGTACGCCCAGCGCTCCGGCTGGTAGCCGTTGGCCAGGCTGGCGCCGACGAAGGTCAGCGAGCCGCCGCCCGCGAGCTTGAGCAGCGGTGCGGTCGCCTGTACCAGGGTGAGCGCGGTGCGCACGTTGGTCTCGTACGCCGCGGCGGCCACCGCCCAGTCCAGCTTCACCAGGTCCACCGGGTCGGGTGAGGCCCCGGCGTTGAGCACGACCGCGCGCACCCCCTCGCCGGTGACGCCGGAGGAGGTCAACGCCTCGCGCACGGCTTCCGGGTCGCGCGCGTCCGCCTGGTGGTCGCGGTAGCGCGGATCAGCCGCCAGGTCCGGGTTCCCGCGCCTGGACAGGCCTACGACGGTGTACCCCCGGTCGAGGAAAGCGGCGGCCACGGCGGCTCCGATGCCCGACGAGGTGCCGGACACCACGGCGACGGGCGCGGCCATCAGCCGGCCCGGAACACGGCCGCGTCGATCGCGTTGAGCGAGCGCATCGAGTCGACGGTGATGACGCCCGGGTCGAGCCGCTGACCGTGCAGGCGCTCGATCTCGATGACCATCTGCACGAACTGGAGGCTGGTGACCACACCGGACTTGATCAGGTCGGTGTCGCCGTCGATGTCCAGGGGCTCGTCGTGCAAGCCCTCCAACCAGTTCCGCAACGCGCTGAGCTTGGAGTTCACCGTGGTGTCCACTGTGCTGCTTCCTCCTTCGGTACGAACCGGACGGAGAAGTCCGTGGGGTGGGAGAAGGATTGGCTGGTCACGCCGGCGCCGTCGCGGGTCACGACGACCTCGGCGCAGCGCCGCACGAGCCGCGCGACCAGCAGCGCGAACTCGGCCTTGGCCAGGTGGGCGCCGGGGCACGCGTGCGCCCCGGCCGCGAACGGCATGGCCTGGCGGTTGTCGCGGCCGAACTCGAACCGGTCCGGGTTGTCGAACACCCGCGGGTCGCGGTTCGCCCCGGCGACCGAGACCAGCACCGCGGCGTGCCGCGGCACCTCGACCCCGTCGAGCACCAGGTCGTCGCCGGCGAACCGGACGATGGTCCGCACCGGCGGGTAGAGCCGGAGCACCTCGTCCACGAAGCCCGCGGCCGCCGCCGGGTCGGCCAGCTCGGACAGGTCGAACACCAGCCTGCCCAAGCAGTACACCAGCGAGGTGATCAGGGCGCTGCTGGTCTCGGTGCCCGCCAGGAAGAACAGCACCGCGGTGGCGCGCACCTCGCCGTCGGTCAGCGAGATGCCCTTGCGGTCGCGGGTGCGCTCGACCACCTCCAGCAGTGACCCACCGCCCTCTGCGCCGGTGCGCCGCTGCCGCTCGACCAGCTCCAGCAGCTCGGCCACGGAGGCGTGGGTCAGCGGGGTCTCCTCGGTGGGGTAGTCCAGCAGCCGCGCCAGCGGCCGGGTCAACCGGTGGAACCGGTCCTCCAGCGCCGGGTCCACCCCGAGGATGCTGCTCACGATGCCGTACGGGACCTTGTGGCCGAACCTGCCGTGGAAGTCGTCGGTCTCCACGCCGACGAGGTCGTCCACCAAGGACTCGACCAGGTCGGGGATCAGCTCGGTCCGGTACTCCGCGATCCGGGCCGCGGACAGGATCGGTGCGAGCAGCGACCGGAACGCGCGGTGGCGCGGCCCGTCGGCGTCGAGCACGTTGGGGCCCAGCGCGCGGGCGCTGGCCTTGAGCGGGTGCTCCGCCACGATCGCGGGGTGGATCAACGCCGCCCGGACGGTCCGGTTGCCGGTCACCGCGTACACGCCGTCGCCGACCCGGTGCACGTCCGCGCCACCGGGCAGCAGCCGGTACCAGTCCGGCCGGGTGAGCAGGTCCAGGCCCTGCGCGAGGGCGGTCAGGCCGGACATGCCCGACCCCCCGCGCCCAGCGCGCCGATCCCGGCGAGCAGCGCCATGGCCGACCGCCACTCCGCCACCGTCAGCCCCATCGGGCCCGGTTCGCGGTAGCGGGCGGTCAGCACACCTTCCTGCCCACCCGGCCCGGCGATGCGGCACCGGTACACCGCGTCACCGGGCTCCGCGGGCGGCTCGGCCGGGCCGAGCACCACGTCCCCGTAACGCACGGTCACGCGTTCGGTGATGTTGCGCCGGATCAACTCGTGGAGCGAGCGCAAGCGCTCGACGGTTCCGATTTCGCCGGAATAGCGTTCGATGAGGGCGTTGGCCGCCTCGACCACCCGTTCCACCCGGCGCTTCCCCTGGATCGAGTCCAGGGCTATCGAGAATTGTTCCTCTACTCGGTCCTGTGTGCCCACGACGCCATTCCTCACTCGCGCTGGGAAGCCATACCGGCGGTGCGGTCGAAGTACTCGGACGAATTCCGGGAACCGGAATTCAGGACGTGTAGCCGAAGCGGGCGAAGAGTGCCCGCTTGTCGATCTTGGTGTTCTCCAGCAGCGGCAGCTCCGGGACGAAGTGGACCCGGGCGGGCGCCATGTACGCGGGCAGCTCCCGGCGCAGCCGGTCCCGCAGCTGCGCCTCGTCCATCCCCGCCGGGGGCTCGGCGAACAGCACGATCCGCGGTCCGGCCACCGCCACGGCCACCGACCGCCTGCTGCCCAGCTCACGCGCGGCGGCTTCGATCTCGGCCGGTTCGACCCGGTGCCCGGCCACCTTGAGCTGGGCGTCCGCGCGTCCGGCGAAGTGCAGCACGCCGTTCGCGTCGAGCCAACCGCGGTCACCGGTGAAGTACACCGGCACGGCACGCCCGCCGACGAGCACCCGGCCGAACGCCGCCGCGGTCAGGTCGGGCGCGGCCAGGTAGCCGTGGGCCAGGGCCGCCCCGCCGATCGCCACCTCGCCGACCTCGCCGGGCGGCACCGGGACGCCGTCGCGGACGACGTGGACCTCGGTGCCCGGCACCGGCGTCCCGGCGGGCACTCCGGTGGCCGATTCGGTGTCCGCCCTGGTGATCCGGTGGGCGGTGGCGAACACGCAGGTCTCCACCGGTCCGTAGCCGTTGTAGAGGGCCACGCCGGGGTGCGCGTCGAGCAGCGCGCGGCAGTGCCGCGGCGGCGGCCGGTCCCCGCCGAGCAGGAGGGCCCGGAGCCCGCCCAGGCAGTCCAGGTCGCCGGCTGCCACCACGTCGAACAGGGCCGGGGTCAGGAACAGGTGGGTCGCGCCCTGGTCGCCCACGTAACCGCGGATGGCATGCGGCAGCAGCAGGTCGTCCTCGTGCACGAGGACCGTCCCGCCGAGCAGCAGCATCCCCCACAGCTCCAGGGTGAAGGCGTCCCACGCGACCGCAGCCGCGTTGACCATGACCGGGTGCGGTCCGAAGTCCAGGAACGGCTCCGGGGTGAACAGCCTGGTCGTGGCGCGGTGCGGGGACAGCACGGCCTTCGGCTCGCCGGTGCTGCCCGAGGTCCAGAACAGGGTGGCGACCGCGTCCCCGGAGATCTCCGGCAGCGCGGCCCCCGGCGCCGGCGCCGCCAGGTCGGCGAACGCGGTGCACGGGACCCCCGCCGCGGCCAGCGCGCCCGACCCGACCGGGTCGGCGAGCACGACCGGCGGGCGCATCCGCTCCAGCAGCACGGCGGTGCGCGACGCCGGCCAGCGGGTGTCGAGCACCGCGTACGCCGCGCCCGCGAGGAGCACGCCGAGCAGCACACCGGGCAGGTCCACGCCCCGGCGCGCCACCACCGGCACCGTGTCGCCCGGGCGCACGCCCCGGCGGACGAGGTGGCGTGCCACCCGGTTGGCCTGCGCGGCGAGCTGTGCGTACGTCCGTCGCCCGGCGGGGCCGAGCACCGCCTCCCGGTCCGGGAAGCGGGCCGCCACCCGCGCGAACGCGTCAGGGATCGTCGGGGCCGAAGAGCTGACCGCGATCGTGGATGAGCGCGCCGCGGTCACGCGCGTGAGCATGTCCCCCATGGTCGTTCCCCAGTCAGTGGCTCGGTCAGTCGAACTTCATCGAGGAGGGCAGGATCGACCCGGGCGCCAGGTCCAGCCGCGGGGGCGCGGAGAACTCCAGCAGCACCGCGCCCTCGGGACCGACGTAGGTGGCCGTGTGCCGCTGCCGGGACGGGATGTAGGCGACGTCGCCCGCGTTCAGCTCGTACTCCGTGCCCTCTACGACGAAGCGGATCGAGCCCTCGGTCACCACGACCCACTGCTCGTTCTCGTGCCAGTGCGGCGGCAGCCCCAGGTCGCCGGACTGGTCGGCGACCACCCGCAGGCAGGACATCTCCTGCCCGAAGGCGAACCGCCTGGACAGGGCGATCCCCTCCGCCTTCAGCTCGTCGTGGTCCGCCCAGTTGATTTTCATCCGGTTTTCTCCCCTTTTTCCGCTCGGCCCGACGGCCGGGAATAGCGGTGCGATGGAGGCGATGACCACCCGGGCGACAAGTGTCGGCTTCCGAGGTCCTCCGCCGCTCAACGGTACGAGCACGGCGCGGCGGTTTTCAACGCGTTCCCAGATTCTGAGCGGGTGAAAGCGGGGGTCACCCCAATGGCGGGACAGCCCTCCGAAAAAATCACCCCGGCGGGCACCGGTTGGTGCCCGCCGGGGTGAAAAGAATAAAAAGGGCCGGCCGATGCCCTCGGAGCGGGCATCGGCTGCGCGTGGCCGCGGACGCGGCGCGGTGCGGCTACTGGGTGTTACTGGTCGCGGTCGTCTCCAGGGGTCGGTCCGGGTCGGTCGCGCCGAGCCCTCGGTCGGGCAGGCGAAGCGCGGTCACCAGGGGAACGAGGAACAGCGCGCACAGGACGTAGAACACCGCCGGCAGGCCGCTGCGGTCGGCCAACCAGCCGAACGCCGGGGAGCACAGCCCACCCGCCGCCATCGCCAGGCCCAGGGTCAGGCCGCTGGCGGTGCCGGGCCGGGTGGGCAGGTAGTCCTGAGCGAGCGTGACCTGCGCGGCGAACGGCAGGAACATGCTCGTGCCGAACACGGTGGCGCAGACCACCAGGGCCGGGAACGACGGCACGAACGCGATGCCGAGCAGCGCCACGAAGGCCACCGAGTACCCCAGGCGCACCGATGTCATCCGGCCGTGCCGGTCGCCGATCCAGCCGCCCAGCAGGGTGCCCACGGCGCCCGCCGCGGTGTAGCAGGTGAGCACGATCGCGCCCCCCGTGGGGGACTGGCCGAGGTCGCGCTGGGCGTGCAGGGACACCATCGCGGTGACGGTGACGAACGGCACGGACCAGCCGATGACGACCGCGATGAGCCTGCCGAAGGAGCGCCAGTCGTCGACCAGGCCTGCCGCGCCGGCGCCGCGGGTGACCAGCGGTGGCGCGGGGACGTGGCCGCGGCGCCGCATCCACGGTCCTTTGAGGACCCACAAGACGAGCATCACCGCGGCCGGCACGGCCAGCAACCAGCCGCCGTCGAAGCCCGCCGACCCGACGACGAGGGTGACCAGCGGTGGCGCGAGGGCCCCACCCACGGTCCCGCCGACGGAGAACACGCTCATCGCCCGCTGCGACGAGCCGCCCGCCGCCCGCGCGGCGCTGGTCGCGGGCGGGTGGTAGGCGGCGATGCCGACACCCGCCAGGGCGATGCAGATCCAGGTGAGGGGGTAGGAATCGACCAGCAGGGCGGTGACCACGCCCAGGGCCGCGGTGGTGAAGCCGAGCGGCACCAGCCAGGTGCGCGGGCTGCGGTCGGACAGCACTCCGAACACCGGCTGGAGCAGGCTCGACACCCCGCTGGAGGCGAAGGCCAGCCCGGACACGGCGACGTAGCTGTAGTGGCGCTCGGCCATTAGGAACGGCAGCAGCGCCGGGATCGCGCCCTGGTACAGGTCGTTCACCAGGTGGGTGCCGGCCAGGAAGCCGAGTTGACCTTTTTTCATCGAAGGAGGTGCCCCAATCGGCGCAGGGATCAGGTTGTCAGGTCCTCAGAGGTGTTACTCTAGCGACACGTCCCTGGCGTGCACAGTCCCCCTCCTCGCGGGACTCCTTTCATCTCCACCAGGGGAAACTGTCCGCCGGACGTCACTTGAGTTCCTCCGGCCGATCGAGGAGTCATCCATGACGATCACCCACGGTGTTCGCGCGTCCGATGGACTGGCCGCGCTGGACGGTCCGCCGACCCTGCTGGCCGAGGCCTTGGACCGAGTGTGGACGCACTGGGCCGCGACCCTCGGCGCGACGCCGTTCACCGGTCCCCCGCTGCTGCCGGTCGCCGACCTCGCCGCGCTCGACGTGTACCGGAACTTCCCGCACCTGGCCCTGGTCGCAGGAGCCCTCGACGTCACCGCCGGGTCGGCGCGGGAGTTGGAACGGCAGGCCGAGGCGGGCGCGTTCGACCCGGTGTCGTTGCGGTCCGCGGTCCTGGCCCTGCCTTCCAGCGCCTGTTACGCGGTCTACCTCGACCACCGGGGACGCGCCGTGCCCGAGGGCGGCGAGCTGGTCACCGTGCTGGGCCAGTGTTACCGCGAGGAGGACCACTTCGACGGCCTCCGCCGCCTGCGCGCGTTCCGGATGCGCGAGGTCGTGGCGCTGGGCACGCCCGAACAGGTCGACGCCCACCTCGCCAGGTCCTCGGAGTTCGTCGAGCGGCTCGCCGACGCCTTGCGGTTGCCGCTGGAACGCCACGGCGCCACGGACCCGTTCTTCGACCCGGCGGGCGAGCGGACCACCTTCCAGAAGATCGTGCCGGTGAAGCACGAGTACACCTACCGCGGCACCGCCGTCGCCTCGGTCAACACCCACTTCACGTTCTTCGGCGAACGGTGCGAGGTGCCGCTGGCCGACGGCGGACCGGCGGCCACCGGTTGCGTCGGCTTCGGCGTGGAGCGCTGGCTGCACGCCCTGGCGGACCACTTCGGCGGTTCCTGGGAGGCCGCGACCCGTGCGGTCGAAGGGATCCAGGTCACCGCGGGTTGAGCCGTGCGGTCGCGGCGCGCCCGGTGG
>NZ_JBHWIE010000288.1:0-9115 GCF_042732085.1 Actinosynnema sp. NPDC059797 | reverse complement strand
GTATAAGAGACAGGGGGTGGAGAACCCCCGCGCCGACGTGCGGCCGGTTGACGCCCAGCGTCCGAGCCCGGTGGGCGGCTCGCTCAGGTGACGACGCGGAAGGTGGCGTCGGCGCGGTCGGTCGCGGTGGAGACGGGGTCGATGCGCAGCAGGTAGTCGTAGTGGCGCAGGTAGCGGTCGGGGAAGTTGTACGACCGGAACGAGGTGCCGCCGCTGACCAGGCCGTCCACCGTGGTGAAGGTGGCGTCGGCCGCGAACTGGGTGCTGCCGTCGTTCGGGGCCAGCACCAGGTCGTAGTTGCTGTGCCGCATGTAGTGGCCGGGCCGGTTCACCGACTCGAACGACACGTTGCCGCCCGTCGTGCTGGCCAGGCCGGGCACGATCCGCCACTGGGCGTCGCCGGACGTGTCGACGTTCGCGTCGATGCGCACGTCCGAGTTGGCGTGCCGCACCAGCCGATCCGGGAAGTTCGACGAGTACAGCAGGGAGCCGGCGGGCTGCACGTCGCCGCGGGCGGTGAACTGCCACCAGTTGACGTTGAACAGCGAACCGCTGCCCCCGACGAACCGCAGGTACAGGTCCTGCGTGCCGGATGCCCCGGTCACCGGGCAGGACACGGTGGTCCAGGTCTGCCAGCCACCGGTCACCGGTACCGCGCAGGTGCCGACCAGCGCCCCCGCGGTGCCGCCCAGCCGCACCTCGATCCGGCCACCGGCGCCGGCCGAGGCCACCCGCGCCGAGAACGAGGCCGCGCCGCCGCCGAACGCGACACCCTTGACCTTGATGTAGTCGCCGTTGTCGATGTAGCCGACGTTGCGACCGCCCTCGCTGGCCGCCTCGGTCTCCACCCCGACGCTCCAGGCGATCGTCTCGGCTTCCTGACGCACGTACGGGTTCAGCGTCCCGATCTGCGGAGCCCCCGCCGAGGTCATGTTGATCGTCGGGATCGTCCCGTCGGCGTTGTAGGTGAACCTCTCCACCGCCACCGACCGCGTGAAACCACCGCCGCCGGGCAAGGCGCCGTTGTGGTAGAAGAAATACGACCCGCCGTTGAAGTCGATGACTCCGGCGTGGTTGGTGAAGCTGTTCCCCTGCCTCGGCATGATCGTCCCGCGGTAGGTCCACGGGCCGGTCGCGGTGGGTGCCGTGGAGTAGGCGATGAACTCCGAGCAGCATTCGGCGGCGAACACGTTGTAGTACAAGCCGTTGCGCTTGTACACCCACGGGCCCTCTTCGTACAGCGTGGGCCGGTTCGCGACGTTGCCGGGACGGGCGCCGAACCCGGCGGCTGTCAACGGGACCCGCGTCGGGGTGCCGGAATAGCTGATCATGTCGCTGTTCAGCCGCACGTACCAGAGGTTCGGGTTGCCCCAGTACAGGTATGCCTGCCCGTTGTCGTCGATGAACACCGACGGGTCGATCTCCCCGTTCTCCACCAACGGCCGGCCGATGGCGTCGGTGAACGGACCGGTCGGGCTGGTCGAGACCCCCACGCCGATCGCCATCCGGTTGGTGGCCCGGTTCGTCACCGGCACGTACCAGTAGAACTTCCCGTCGCGGTGGACGACGTGGCCGGCCCACGCGTCCTTGCTGGCCCAGCTGAAGGTGGTCACGCTCATGGGCGACCCGTGATCGGTCCAGTTCACCATGTCGGCCGACGAGAACGCCCGCCAGTCCTTCATCGTGAAGTACGTCGAGTTGTCCTCGTCGTGCCCGGTGTACAGGTACACCCGGCCGTTGTGGACCAACGGCGCCGGATCCGCCGTGTACACCGTTTGCACGATCGGGTTGTCGGCCCACGCCAACGGCGCGAACCCGGCGGTGACGCACAGCACCAGCGTCGCCCACAGGCTGCGGATCACCGTCCGTCGTCGGGACTTCTGCTTCACAGGGACCTCCAACGCGGGAACATTCGAGGGGGAGGACGTGTCGAGGCGGGGGCGCCACGGTGGTGCGCCCGGTTCCCCGGACGGTGCCGGGGACCGGTCCGCGGGGTCAGTTGGTGACGATGCGCCAGCGGTTGTCGGCGCCGCCGTTGTCGGAGTCCTGGACGGCCAGGGCGCCCTGGGCGGTGGAGTTGTTCTGGATGCCGAGCAGTTTGCCGCTGTGCACGTTGCGGATCCTGTAGGTGCCGTCGCCGTTGTTGACCAGGGTCCACAGGTGGTCGGCGGTGCCGTTGTCGGCCCACTGCAGCACGCGGGCGCCGTCGGTGGTGGCCATGTTCTCCACGCCGAGGACCTTGCCGCTGTGCGCGTTGCGGAACTTCACGTTGCTGCCGTCGGGCACCACGGTCCAGTTGTGGTCGGCGGTGCCGGTGTTGCCCCACTGGAGGGCCAGGCCGCCGTCGGCGGTGGACATGTTCTGGATGCCGAGCACCAGGTTGCTGGCCGCGTTGACCAGTTTGACCGTGCCCGTGCTGCCGGTGTTCCAGTAGACGGAGTAGTTGATGTGCTGGGCGTCCCAGAACGGGAGGAGGTTGACCTGGGCACCGTTCGCGGTCGCGGTGAACGCCAGCGAACTCGTGCTGCTGCGGGTGATCGACGAGACGGTCAGCGACGGCAGCGCGCTGAGCGCGGTGTTGCCGTAGTTGCCGGCCAGCACGCTCGGCCCGTAGGTGATCGCCTGGACGTTCGGGTTGTCGTTGGCCGCCTTCATGACCACGCGCATCGGCAGGCGCACGGTGATCGTGTCCCCGGCCGCCCAGGTGCGGGTGACCGTGGCGTAGCTGCCCGGGGTGACCGCGATGTCCTGGTTCGCGCCGTTGACCGCGATCGTCGCGCCGGTGGCCCACGCCGGGATCCGGAACCGGATGCCCCAGCTGCCGCTCGTGGTGCCCGACAGCCTGAACGTCGAGGTGTCGCCCACCGGGTACGAGGTGGTCTGCGTGACCGTCAGGCCCCGCTCCGACCAGTTCAGCACCGACGGGACGTACAGGTTGACCGTCAGCGTGGTGCCGTTGTGGAAGTAGATCGAGTCCATCAGCTTGGTGTTGGTCTCGATGCCCGTCCCCTGGCAGCACCAGAACGAGTTGTAGTCGGTGCTCCACGTGCCACCACCCCAGGCCGGGCCGACACCGCGCCGGCCACCCGGGCGCAGCGGTGTGAAGTAGGTGATGTGCCCGTGGTTGGAGTTCGGGTCCTGCGCACCGATCAGGTGGTTGTAGAGCGCCGTCTCGTAGTAGTCGAAGTACGCCGCCCGGTCCGGGGCGAGCTGCCACAACTCCCGGGTCAGCTTGAGCATGTTGTAGGTGTTGCAGAACTCGCAGGTGTCGTTGGCCAGGTAGCCGGCGATCGCGTTCGGCGCCCGGAAGTGCTCCGCCTGGCTGTTACCGCCGATCGCGTACGTGTGCGCGTTGACCGTGAAGTTCCAGGCGTTGCCGGCGATGTCGCGGTAGCGGGTCGTGCCGGTTGCCTTGTACTCCCGGGCAGCACCGACCCACTTCGGCACCTGGGTGTTGGCGTGCTTGCCGTTGAGCTCGTCACGGTTGGCGGCCAGCGGGTCGAAGATCGCGGCGTGGTCGAAGCGCTGCGCCACCCGCAGCCAGCGCGAGTCGCCGGTCTGCTGGTAGAGGTCGGTGAGCACCGCGTTCATGCCGCCGAACTCGGTCTGCAGGGTCGTCTGCATCTGGCTGTAGCTGAGCCGGCCGGTGCGCCAGTCGACCCAACCGGCGAAACGCAGCAGCACATCACGGGCCTGGGTGTTGCCGATCAGCCGCCACACGTCCAGCAGGCCCGCGAGGGTCTTGTGGATGCAGTAGTACGACACCGCGATCGGTTTGCCCGACTCGACCGCGTCGAGGTCCGACTCCGGGAAGCCCGACAGGTACCCGGCGTTGAACCCGGCCGCGGCGTTGTTCGCCTGGCACTTGGCCAGCTCCGCGACCATGTGGTTGGCCTTGTCCCGGCAGGTGGTGTCACCGGTGTACGCCCAAGCCTGCGCCCACGCGGTCAGGAAGTGACCCTGCATGTGCGAGCGGAACGGGAAGTTCGGCGCGTCCCAGCCACCGTTGGCCGGCGCACCCGCCGTGGACAACCGGTGGTTGGCCCGGAACACGTACAGCATCCGGTTGACGTCGACGAACCGCAGGTAGTTCATCGTGCGGTTCTGGTTGTCCAGCAACCGGCTCGCGGTCAGGTGCACCTGACCGGGGGTGAACTCGAAGGCCGACGCGCCGATGTCCGGGCGGACCGGGGGCACGACGGCGGCGGCGGCGTCCGTCGCCACGGCGACCGGTACGCCGGTGGCGGCGACGACCGCACCGGCGCCGGCAATGCGCAGGACGTTCCGCCGGCTCACGGGAAAGGACGACACGAATCCTCCAGGGGTGGGTTCAGGCAGGTACGAGCGAATGAAGCCCTCGGGGGCCGGACCGTCGTCCAGCACTGGTCACCCAGTGCCAGGACCAGACTTGGTTCGACGACCCCGTGCAGCGCCGTGGGAGCGCGGCGGTGTTGTTGGCGCTAAGGTCGCGGTCGACGTCGAGGTACAGCACGGACCGGCTGATGCGGAGGGCACCGGTGGTCTGGTCGGGAACGACCGAGCCACCCGGCGTGACCTCGTAGAGGGCGACCCCGTGGGCCGGCGCCCGGACGGCGATCGCACCGGTGGGTCGATCCGGCCGCGCCGGGGAGTTCTTCCCGCCACGGAACGGGCTGGTCGGCAGGATGGGGTTCCACCCGGGGATCGGACACCGGGGTTTCATGCCGCGTTGGCGGTGAGCCGGCCGTAGCGGGCGCGGGCTTCGTGTGGGGTGCGTTGCCGGAGTCGGGTGTAGTCGGTCGTGGTAGTGGTGAACGAACGTTCCCTGGAAGAGGTGCGCACGTGACAGGGCCGGGGACGGTCCTCGTGCCGTCGCCGGCGCCTAACGCGACGCCCCTGACCTCGGCGTAGTCACATCCTCGAGCCGGCCGACGTTCGACCCGCCCTCCCCGGACCTCGGCCGCCGACGACAGCGGTGACGTGGTGAGCGCCCCTGCTCTCACCGGAGCAGCGGCCCGGCGACGGGTGTGGTGCGCTGAGCAGCCGGGGTATCGCATCGTCGCCAACCTCTCCATTGGGGTTGCAGACAGGCCGAACCACCGACCGAACTTGATGTTATCGCTAACAATTCAGTCCCTGCGGGGCGAGCTGTGCCCCACTTGCGGTGTGCTACATGGGTAGCAGGGCTGTGACGTCGTGTCAACAGTCCGTGTTCGGGTCACGGTCACCGAAACTAGTTAGGCGGTGTTAACGCTCACAAGGCTGCGCACCGACTTCGGCCACCGCTCTTGCGGCGGTCACCCGTCTCCAGGCCACACGATCCGGCTCCACGCATCGGTCGTCCCGGCGGGATCGGCATCGCGTAGTCGCGCCCGGGTTGAGCGCGGCGTCGGCCCCACATGCGGCGGACGGACGGTTGGTGTCGGCAGTCCCGGTCTTGGCGGTCTGGAAGCGTTCCTCGACCGCCCAACGGCTTCCGGCGACGCGGACGGGCTCGTCGTGCGGGGGAGTGTGGCAATATCGCCGTTCGCATGGTGCTCGTCGACGGAAGAAGCAGTCGGACTCGACCGGCAGCCCGACGAGGGTTGCGCCGGATCGTGAGGAGGACTCCCGTCAAGGCGCCATGTCGCGTACGTGGTCCGGTCAGCTGAGTGGAGCGCCAGTCAATGCAACAGCTCGAAGCCCACGAGGTTCCGCTGCACAAGGTGTTCTGCAGTGACTTCGACTTCCACATCCCCGACTACCAACGCCCGTACGCCTGGGAAGTGGAACAAGCCACCCAACTGCTCGAAGACCTCGTCGAAGCGCTCGACCGCAACCCGGACGAACCGTACTTCCTCGGCTCGATCGTGCTGGTCAAGCGCGGTGACGCGACCGAGGCCCAGGTGATCGACGGTCAACAGCGCCTGACCACGCTGACCATCCTGTTGGCCGTGCTGCGCGACCTCACCGACGACACCGAGCTGCGCGTCGACCTGGAGAAGCTGATCGCCGAGCCCGGTAACAAGATCCGCAAACTGGCACCGAAACCACGCCTGGCACTGCGCGACAAGGACGACGCCTTCTTCCGGAAGTACATCCAGACCACCGGTGCCACCGGCGAGTTGCTCGCGTTGAAGCCCGACGGGCTGAAGACCGACGCCCAGGCGGCGATCCAGGCCAACGCCAGGGCGCTCGACGCCGTGCTGTCCGGATGGGCGGAGGAACGTCGGCTCGAACTGGTCAACATGCTCAGCGAGCGCACCTTCCTGGTGGTGGTCAGCACCCCCAGCCTGGAGAGCGCCCACCGCATCTTCAGCGTGATGAACGCCCGCGGCCTCGACCTCTCGCCGGCGGACATCTTCAAGTCGCTCATCATCGGCGACCTGGCAGGGGACGTCTCCAGCGCGTACGCGGCCAAGTGGGAGGACGCGGAAGAGTCGCTCGGCCGCGACGACTTCGCCGACCTGTTCCTGCACCTGCGGGTCATCTTCGTCCAAGAACGCGCTCGCCGTGAGCTGCTCAAGGAGTTCCCGGAACAGGTGCTGTCGCGCTACCTGCCCGGCAAGGCCGCCGAGTTCGTCGACGACGTCCTGGTGCCCTACGCCGACGCCTACGAGCAGATCCGCGACCAGAGCTACACCGCCACCAGCGACGCCGAGCAGGTCAACGCCTGGTTCAAGCGCCTCGAACAGCTCGACAACAACGACTGGCGACCGCCGGCCCTCTGGGCCCTCCGCACGCACGGCGACGATCCGAAATGGCTGAACCGCTTCTTCCGCTCGCTGGAACGATTGGCGGCCGGCATGCTGATCAGGAGGGTCTACGCCACCCCGAGGGCACAGCGTTACGCCGACCTCCTGCGCGAACTGACCAGCGGCCGCGGTCTCGACGCGACGGCGTTCAACCTCTCCGACGAGGAGAAGGCCGACACGCTGCGGCGGTTGGACGACGACCTCTACCTCGTCACCAAGGTCCGCCGCTACGTGCTGCTCCGACTCGACGAAACCCTGGCGGACGCCCCGGGCGTCACCTACGACCACAAGCTGATCACCATCGAGCACGTCCTGCCGCAGACGCCGAAGCAGGACTCGCGGTGGCTGAGCCTGTTCGACGACGACCAGCGCGCCCGTTGGACCCACCGCATCGCCAACCTGGTGCTGTTGAACCACGCGAAGAACTCACAGGCCCAGAACTACGACTTCGAGGTGAAGAAACAAAAGTACTTCACCGGGAAGAAGGGAGTCGCTCCCTTCGCCCTGACCATCCAGGTCCTCCAGCACGAGGAATGGACTCCCGATGTGCTCGAGGCGCGTCAGCGACAGCTGCTGGACGTTTTGAAAAAAGAATGGCAGCTGTGATCAGGGCCATTGAAAGAGGTCGGTGTCGGTAAGAGCTTGCGCGCCTGAGGTGGTCCGCGAACGGATCACCTCGGCGAGCCCTCGTGCGATGCGCAGCCGCCGGAAGTCCGAGGAGGACTCATGTCATCTGCCGGCCGAGCCGGTCGCCCCCGAAGAGGGCTCGCCACCGCGGCGGTGGCCGCGTTGGTGCTGCCGCTGACCGTGGCGACGCCCGCTCACGCGGCCCTGGTGAACACTTACACCAATCCCGGCAACTTCACCTTCACCGTGCCGACCGGGATCGCCGCCGTCACCGTGCACGTCGTCGGGGCCGGCGGTGGGGGTGGCGGCAGCGGTTGGGGGTTCTTCCCGGTCCCCGGGCCAACGGCGGTGGCGGTCAGGGCGGGAAAGGCTCGCTCGGCGACAACACCGGCGGCGTCGGGGGCAACGGGAGCAGCTCGATGAGTTGCAGCGGCACGGTGGTCACCACGACTCCCGGCGCGAACGGCGCCACCGGCGGCAACGGGGTGCTGAGCAGCGGCGGAGGCCCGGGCGGCGCGGCCGGTCCGACGGTGCCCGCCGAATGCGCGGCAGGCACCGGGCGAGGGGGCAACGGCGCCAACGGGGGTGTGTTCAACGGGTTCACCGGCGACGTCGGCGGCAACGGCTGCGTCGTCATCAGGTACTGATCCGGCACCCCGCAGGTCGGGGATGTGGCCCGCCGTCACCCGGACGTGGACGGGATGCCCAGCCACGACAGCACCAGCGGGTTCTCTCCCCGGTCCCGATCGGCGGGCGGGATCGCGTCGGAGGGCCATTCCGCGTCGCGCCACGCCTTGTAAACCAGCCCGTCGGGGCCGGGAAGCCCGTGGACGTCGCGCAACGCCACCACGCAGCGTGCCGCCAGCGCGGCGTACTCCACCGTCAACGCGGGCAGCGGCAAGGAGCAGGTCCAGTTCGGCGAGGAGCTGTCGGTCGGCGGCGTCCACCCGGCCTCGGCCATGCGGACGGGATCCCCGGTCGGCGCCGCCGCCTCGGCGTGGATCTCGTGCTCGCCGCCCGCGAACTGCACGAACAGCCGCGGCTCGGCCCGTGAGAAGACGACCAGGAAGACCCGGTCGGACACCTCCCGCAGGGCCTCGGTGAGACCGCCGCCGAACGCCTCCCAGTCGGACACCTCGGTCACCTGCCTTCCGGGGTGACGAACCGGACCGCCACGCACCTCGACCACAGCGTGATGGTGACCCGGGCGCGCCCCAGCTCCCAGGTCGCGACGGTGCTCCCGCGGTCGCGCCTGATGGACGGACGCCCCAGCCGGGCCGCACCTTCGCGCACCGCCAGCGTGAACAGGTCGCCGAGGAAGGCCCTCGTCGCCGGGGTCTCCTCCTCCGTGACCACGTCCGCGATCCGGAAGTACACGAACGACACGGTGTCGATGCCGGACATCGACACCTCCGGTGGGGCGAAGGCCGGGTTGACCAGGTATCCCAGCCCGTCCTCGACCTCGATCGCCCAGCCGAGGCGGTCGACCGCCATCCGCTGGGCGTCGGCGCGGGACACCGGCCAGGGGACGCTGGCCCAGAAGTCGACGGTCTCCCAGACCTCGGCGGGGGACATCGCGGAGCGGCCCACGTCAGCGCGCCCGCGACCGGGCGATGAGGCTGGTCCCGCGCGCCCGGACCGGTCCGGTCCCGGTCGGCGGCCATAGGCCGGGGGCGAGGACGAGCGTGGTGATCTCGTCGTGGACCGCCCTGCCCACCCTCGTGGCCGGGCCGCGCTGCTCTGTCACGGGGACCTCCTGCGGGCCACCTTAAGGC
>NZ_JBHWIE010000287.1:0-9157 GCF_042732085.1 Actinosynnema sp. NPDC059797 | reverse complement strand
GGCACTCCCCGGCTGGTCGTGAGCGGTGGTTTCACCGTGCCCGAGTGGAGGACACGCGATGCCTGAGTGGAGGACACGCGGGGTCTGGAGGCATGACTCGCGAGGGCTGAGCGCATGACACGCGGGAGTTGAGCGCATGACTCGCGAGGGGTGAGCGCATGACTCGCGGGGGTTAGACGGTGGGGAAGTTGGTGTTGATCAGGGCTTCGCAGAGGGCCTCGGCTATGCCCGGGGCGGCGGCGAAGGTGACGTCGCGGCCCAGGGCCGGCAGGTCGCCCGGCAGGTGGACCACGGCGCCGGCCTCGCGGGCGATCAGGGCGCCCGCGGCCCAGTCCCAGCGGTTGAGGGCGTGCTCGGCGTAGGCGTCCAGGCGGCCGGCGGCCACGGCGCACAGGTCCAGGGAGGCCGCGCCCGCCCGGCGCATGTCGCGGACCTTGGTGGCCAGCGCCGCCCAGGCGTCGGCCTGGCGTTGGCGCCGCTCCGGGCTGTAGGAGAAGCCGTAGCCCAGGAGGGACACGTCCAAACGGGTGGCGTCGGAGACGGACAGGCGCCGGTCGTCCAGGTAGGCGCCGCCGCCCGACCAGGCGGTCCACAGGTGGCCGGTGGCGGGCTCGTAGACGACGCCGGCGACGGACTCGCCGTCCAGCTGGGCGGCGAGCGAGACGGCGTAGTGGGGGATGCCGTAGAGGTAGTTCACCGTGCCGTCGATCGGGTCGACGACCCAGGTCAGGCCCTCGACGGCCGCCTCGCCGCCCTCCTCCTCCCCCAGGACCGGCTCGCCGGGGCGCAGCGACGCGAGCCGCCGGCGCACGAGCTGCTCGGCCGCCATGTCACCCGCCGTGACGACGTCGGTCTGCGTGCTCTTGGTGCCGACGTCCGCCACGGCGGCGTCGCGCATGTTCCTGGCCAGGTCACCGGCCTCGCGCGCGACGGTGGCGGCGATCTCGACCAATGAGCGTGGATCGAAACGCAACTGTTCCTCCTGCGTCACTCTCACGGGACTATCGGAGAACCGCAGGCTAATGTCTGCGGCCACGGTCACTGAATCGAGTAGGAAGGGCCACGGGGATGGGCATGACCCGCGGGTTCGGCGTGGACATCGGCGGCTCCGGCATCAAGGGCGGGCTCGTGGACCTGGAGGCGGGTGCACTGGAGGGCGAACGCCTGCGCATCAACACGCCGCAGCCGTCGACGCCGGACGCGGTCGCCGACGTGGTCGCCGAGATCGTCGAGAAGTTCGGCTGGGAGGGGCCCGTGGGCGTCACGCTGCCGTGCGTCGTGCAGCACGGCGTCGCCCGCTCCGCCGCGAACGTGGACAAGAAGTGGATCGGCACGGACGCCGCCGAGCTGTTCGCCAACCGCCTCGGCAGGCCGAAGGACCAGGTCGTCGTCATGAACGACGCCGACGCCGCGGGCGTGGCCGAGATGCGCTTCGGTTCCGGTCGCGACCGGGACGGCCTGGTGGTCCTGCTGACCTTCGGCACCGGCATCGGCAGCGCCCTGTTCCTGGACGGCAGGCTCGTCCCGAACACCGAGTTCGGCCACCTGGAGGTCGACGGCCACGACGCCGAGACCCGCGCGGCCGCCTCGGTGAAGGAGGACAAGGGCCTGAGCTGGGCGGAGTGGACGCCCCGGGTGTCGCGGTACATCTCCGTGCTGGAGAACCTCATCTGGCCGGACCTGGTCATCGCGGGCGGTGGGGTGAGCAAGAAGGCCGAGAAGTGGCTCCCCCTGCTGGAGGTGCGCACCGAGGTGGTGGCCGCGGCGCTGAAGAACGACGCGGGCATCGTCGGCGCGGCCGTGGCGGCGACCCACCACCTCGCTCCCTGAACAACCCGAACCGACGAACCCGAAGCTCTGAGCTGCGAGAACGCGTGCCGGACCACCTCGGTCCACAGCGGGGCGCAACGGCACGCGATTCTCGTCGTTACAATGGAACGGTGCCCCGCTGACGAACGATCCGGCGGGGGATCCCCCGTACTCCGGCGACCGAGGTTCGCGCCCTTCGGTTTGCCTTGATCGACAGTCGCGAAAGGGCGTACGTGGCAGCCGCGAAGACGACCCAGGCAGCTCAGGCTGACGCCGAGGAGACGCCCAAGGCCACCTCGGCGAGGAAGGCCCCGGCCAAGAAGCCGGCGGCGAAGACCGCCGCGGCGGGCAAGACGACCACGCGGGCGCCGCGCAAGGCGGGCGCCAAGGGTGCCCCTGCCGCGCCGGCCAAGGCGAAGAAGGCGACGGAGGGTGACGAGCCGGACGGCTTCGAGGGTCCGGACGGCGAGGACCTGGTCGACGACGTCGAACTGATCGACGAGCCGGTCGAGGAGGAGCCCGCCGAGGAGGAGGCCAAGCCCGGCGAGGGCGACTTCGTCTGGGACGAGGAGGAGTCGGAGGCCCTGCGGCAGGCCCGCAAGGACGCCGAGCTGACGGCCTCCGCCGACTCGGTCCGCGCCTACCTCAAGCAGATCGGCAAGGTCGCCCTGCTCAACGCGGAGGAGGAGGTCGAGCTCGCCAAGCGCATCGAGGCCGGCCTCTACGCCGCGGAGCGGGTCCGCCGCGCCGAGGAGGAGAACGAGAAGCTGACCCCGCAGCTCCGCCGCGACCTGCGGTGGATCGTGCGGGACGGCGAGCGGGCCAAGAACCACCTGCTGGAGGCCAACCTCCGCCTGGTGGTGTCGCTGGCCAAGCGCTACACCGGCCGCGGCATGGCGTTCCTGGACCTGATCCAGGAGGGCAACCTGGGCCTGATCCGCGCGGTGGAGAAGTTCGACTACACCAAGGGCTACAAGTTCTCGACGTACGCCACGTGGTGGATCCGCCAGGCGATCACCCGCGCGATGGCCGACCAGGCCCGCACCATCCGCATCCCGGTGCACATGGTCGAGGTCATCAACAAGCTCGGCCGCATCCAGCGCGAGCTGCTCCAGGACCTGGGCCGCGAGCCCACCCCGGAGGAGCTGGCCAAGGAGATGGACATCACCCCGGAGAAGGTGCTGGAGATCCAGCAGTACGCCCGGGAGCCCATCTCGCTGGACCAGACCATCGGCGACGAGGGCGACAGCCAGCTCGGTGACTTCATCGAGGACTCCGAGGCCGTGGTGGCGGTGGACGCGGTGTCGTTCACGCTGCTCCAGGACCAGCTCCAGTCGGTGCTGGCGACGCTGTCCGAGCGCGAGGCTGGCGTGGTGCGGCTGCGGTTCGGCCTCACCGACGGCCAGCCGCGGACGCTGGACGAGATCGGCCAGGTCTACGGGGTGACGCGGGAGCGCATCCGGCAGATCGAGTCGAAGACGATGTCGAAGCTGCGCCACCCGTCCCGCTCGCAGGTGCTGCGCGACTACCTCGACTAGTCGGACGGACAGATCAAGGGCACCCCGGTCCACGCGAGCCGGGGTGCCCTTTTTCCTGTCCGGGTGACAACCCCGGGGCTCCCCGCGCATCCCACTACTGACGGCCATCGCCGCAGGGGGCGGCGCCAGGGGAGGCCGTCAAGGGGGATGTCACCATGGCTGAACGCCGTACCGGAGCGCGCCTGTCGAGGCTCGCGGCCGCGGACGCGCTGGACCGGCTCGACTGGCCGGAGCAGGTCAACAACGGCGAGGAGGGGGAATACCCCTACCTCGCCAACTACGGCAAGGGGCTGCCGCACGACGAGGTCGGCGAGGTCCTGCCGGACGCCTACGACGCGTTGTCGCGGGCGCTCGCCACGGGGCGGTCGGAGGACTTCGAGCGGATCCCGCTCGGCCGGGGGCGCAAGCTGGTCAACCCGCAGGCCGGTCTCGCGTTCGACCTGGAGGGCCCGGACAGCCACGCGCTGACCATGCCGCCGGTCCCGCGCGTCGACAGCGCCCGCCACTCCGCGGAGGCCGTCGAGCTGTACTGGATGGCGCTGGTCCGGGACGTGCCCTTCACGTCCTACGACCGCGACCCGCTGATCGCGCGGGCGGCCGAGGAGCTGTCGCGGCTGTCGGACTACCGGGCGCCGAAGGCCGGCGGCCGGGTCACCCCGGCGACGATCTTCCGCGGCGACGCCCGCGGCGACCTGCGGGGGCCGTTCCTGTCGCAGTTCCTGCTGCGCGACGTCCAGTTCGGCACGCTGCGCATCCCGCAGCGGCACGACACCGTGCGGCCGGGGCGGGACCACCTGACCGACTTCGGGTCCTGGCTCGCGGTGCAGGAGGGCTTCGAGCCGCCGGGGATCGAGCGCGACCACGCCGACCGCCGGTACCTGCGCACGCCGCGCGACCTCGCGAACTACGTCCACTTCGACGCGCTGTACGAGGCGTACCTGAACGCGGCGCTGATCCTGCTCGACGTGGGCGCGCCGCCGGACCCGGGCAACCCGTACGAGCACTCGCGCACCCAGGTCGGGTTCGGCACCTACGGGCCCCCGCACCTGCTGTCGTTGGTCACCGAGGTGGCGACGAGGGCGTTGAAGGCGGCGTGGTTCCAGAAGTGGTACGTGCACCGCCGGATGCGCCCGGAGGAGTTCGGCGGCCGGGTGCACGCCCACCTCGCCGGGCTGCGCGGGTACGACGTGATCGACCGCGAGGTGCTGGACTCGGCGGCGGTCGGGCTCGTGCGCGAGCGGCACGGCACGTACCTGCTGCCGGTGGCGTTCCCGGAGGGCTCGCCCGCGCACCCGTCGTACGGCTCCGGTCACGCCACGGTCGCGGGCGCGTGCGTGACGGTGCTCAAGGCGTGGTTCGACGAGTCGTGGGTGCTGCCGGACTCGGTGGTGCCCAACTGCGACGGCACGGCCCTGGAGCCCTACCGGGGCGGGGACGCGCTGACCGTCGGCGGCGAGCTGGACAAGGTGGCGTCGAACGTCGCGACCGGCCGGAACATGGCGGGCGTGCACTGGCGCTCGGACTTCACCGAGGCCGTGCGGCTGGGCGAGGCCGTGGCGATCGGGGTGCTGCGCGACCACGCGCGGGTCGCGCACGAGGACGCCTCGCTCGGCCTCACCCGGTTCGACGGGACGCGGATCGCCGTCTGACGCGGCGGTGAACGGACTCGTACGTCCGGATGGTGGAACCCCGGGGGCGTGTTCGCTCTGGGCTGACCGAAGTGTTACCCATCACCGGGAGGTGTCCCGATCATGCACCTTTCGGCCCAGCGGAGGTGATCCCGATGCCGTATTCGCAGGTCGGAAACCCTTGGCGTGACAGCGGAAAGTGAGGGAGCGCTGATCGAACCGATGGTGGGGCGCAGGTTCGAACCACCCGACCACCGGGTAAATGGGCAGTGACGCGGGTCGCCACGACCCAGGGAACACTGACTTACGCCCGTGCGTCTGCAAGAGTGGAAGCAGCGAACACGGCGCACCCGCCAGATGCGAAGTGGTCGCAGCTAGGTGTGAGGGCACCGATCCCCGGTGCCGGGACGGAGGGAGATTTCCATGACTACCACGCTCACCCGCCCCGCGTTGACCGCTGCCGACCGCTGCGACCGCTGCGGGGCCGCTGCCCAGGTTCGCGCCGTGCTCCCCTCCGGGGGCGAGCTGCTGTTCTGCGGGCACCACGCCCGCGAGCACAGCACGAAGCTGCGCGAGCTCGCTGCCGAGTTGCAGCAGGGCTGAACACCGCGAGCCGTCCGCGGCTCGTGGCACCCTAGCCGTCCGGGGCGGGGATCCCACTGGGATCCCCGCCCCCTGCACATCCCGGACCGCTGATCGATCGGGCTCCCGGGCCGCTCAGACTTCGCCCAGCACGGGTTCGAAGGCCAGTTCCGCGGCGCCGATGAGCTTCGCGTCACGTCCCAGCGGGGACGTCTCGATGCGGGTGCCGCCGACGGCGCGCGACACCAGTGACCGCTCCTGCACGGTCCGCCGCAACCGGTCCACCAAGGACTCGGGCAGCGCGGTGAACAGGTCGCCGAGCACCACCAGCTCGGGGCCCAGCATGTTGACGACGGTCACCAGGCCCATGGCCAGCCACTCGGTGAACTCGCCCAGCCGGTGCGCCACCGAGTCCGGCGAGCCCGCCAGCGACCGCAGTTCGGCCACCACGGCGCCGCGCGGCGAGTCCTCGGGCAGGGCCAGCGCCCGGCACAGGGCCGCCTCGCCGACCTCGGTCTCCCAGCAGCCGTGGCAGCCGCAGTAGCAGCTCCGGCCGCCGGGTCGGACCACCATGTGACCCAGCTCACCGACGTAACCGCCGGTGCCGCGCAGCGGTTGCCCGCTGGAGATGACGCCGCCGCCGATGCCGACGTCGGCGGAGATGTAGACGATGTCGGACGAGTCCCGAGCGGAGCCGCGGGTGTGCTCGGCGAGCGCGCCCAGCTCGGCGTCGTTGCCGACCTGGACGGGCACCTTCAGCACCGCGGACAGCCGCTCGCCCAGGGCCACGTCGGTCCAGTGCAGGTTGGGCGCTTCGTGCACGAGGCCGTCCGCCCGGCGCACCACGCCCGGCACGGACACGCCGACGCCGACGGCCCGCGCGTCCAGCTCGTCGGCCAGCAGCTTGGCCGAGTCGGCGATGTGCGTGATCACCTCGCCGGGGTCGCGGGACCGGTGGTGCAGGTTCCACGAGTCCCGGCCGAGGATGTCGCCGCCCAGGCCCACCATGGCCATCGCCACCTGCTCGACGCGGATGTCGATGGCCATGACCACGGCGGCGTGGGGTTGGGGCAGCACGAGCAGGGACGGGCGGCCCGCGCCCGAGCGCTGGGCGGGCACCCGCTCGGCCACCACCCCGGACTCGGCCAGGCCGTCCACCAGGGCCTTGATCGTGCTGCGGTTGAGGCCCAGCTCAGCCGCCAGCGACGCCCTGGTGGACGGCCCGTCCACGTGCAGCCGGCGCAGCAGCGCCGTGCGGTTGTGCCTGCGGACCTCGTCCGGTCGTGCTCCCGCGGTCGGTGTGCTCACGTCAGCGGGCGGCGTTCGCCGCCCGGCGACGGGACAGCGCGTCGATGCTCGCGGCCAGCAGCAGCACCATGCCGGTCACCACGAACACGACGGCGGCGGGCTGCTTGAGCAGGCCCATGCCGTTCTGGATGGTCGCCAGCACCGCGCCGCCGATGACCGCGTCGCGCAGCCTGCCCTTGCCGCCGAACAGCGACGTGCCGCCGATCACGGCCGCGCCGACCGCCAGCAGCAGCGTGTTGCCGCCACCGGCGTTCGGGTCGACCGATCCGACCTTGGAGGAGTAGACGATCGCGCCGATGGCCGCCGCGGAGGAGGCGATCACGAACACGCTCATCCGGATCTTGGCCACGTTGATGCCCGCGCGGCGGGCCGCTTCCTGGTTGCCGCCCACGGCGTAGACGTGGCGGCCGTAGCGGGTGCGCTCCAGCGCGAACGTGCCGAGGACCAGCAGGACCAGCACCAGCGGCACCACGTACGGCACGCCGGTGATGACCACGACGTCGCTGACCGAGCGGTTCAGCGTCAGCGCGTAGGTGGCGGCCGCGGCGAGCGCCACGATGACGCCGACCTTGGTCAGCACGAGCGGGGTGGGCTGGGCGACCAGGCCCCGGCGCAGCCGGCTGAAGTGGCGGCCGAGCACGACCGCGGCGTAACCGCCGGCGGCGAGGGCGAACAGGATCCACGAGCCCGCGGTGTCCAGGTTGCCGTTGGCGACGTTGAACAGCACGTCGTCGCGGAGGCCGAGGGTGCCGCCGTCGCCGATGAACTGGAGCACCACGCCGCCCCACGCCAGGAACAGCGCCAGGGTCACCACGAACGACGGGATGCCGACCTTGGCGACGAGGAAGCCGGTGATGGAGCCGATCGCGGCGCCGACGCAGACCGCGAGCAGCATCTCGACCCACGGGTTGGCCGGGACGCCGACCAGCGCGATCACGAGCGCGATGCCGGCCAGGACCGCGCCGGGCCAGACCCTCATCAGCGCGGCGAGCACGACCGCGAGCGCCAGCACGGCGCAGAACACGATGAAGACGGTGTCGCCCATGCCGCCGAGCAGGTTGCCGTTCTCGACCAGGTGCAGCGCCATCACCGACGCGCACACGCCGGACGCGGTGCCCGCGGACAGGTCGATCTCGCCGAGCAGCAGCACGAACACCAGGCCCATGGCGATGATGACGATGCTGGCGCCCTGCGCGAGCAGGTTGGCGATGTTGCCGAGGGTCAGGAAGGTGTCGGCCAGGGAGCTGAACACGATCAGCAGCGCCACCAGGCCGAGCAGCGCGGGCAGGGAGCCCAGTTCGCCACCCCGCAGG
Organism: Actinosynnema sp. NPDC059797; assembly: GCF_042732085.1. Taxonomy (NCBI): domain Bacteria; kingdom Bacillati; phylum Actinomycetota; class Actinomycetes; order Pseudonocardiales; family Pseudonocardiaceae; genus Actinosynnema; species Actinosynnema sp. NPDC059797. The sequence goes on along the minus strand of NZ_JBHWIE010000287.1, from coordinate 979 downwards.
CGGGCCGCGTAGTCGCGCAGCGCCTCGCCGGTGGACCGCGAGGTGGTGTCGATGCCGAAGTCCGAGATGGCGGCGCCCTGCGCGTCCTTGGGCGACGTCTCGCTTGTTGTGTTGGTCATGCTGCGTTCCTCGTCCTGCGCCTGCGGCATCAGATGGTGGCGGATTCGGGCCGGGCGATGCCCAGCTCGCCGGAGCGGCCCGCGGTGATCAGCTCGACCACCTGGCCATGCGTGACGTCCTTGGTGTTCACCTCGGCGGCCATCCGCCCCAGGTAGAGGCACGCGATGCGGTCCGCGACCTCGAAGACGTCGTTCATGTTGTGGCTGATCAGCACCACGCCCAGGCCCTGCTCGGCCAGCCGGCGCACCAGGTCGAGCACCTGGCGGGTCTGCGCGACGCCCAGCGCCGCGGTCGGCTCGTCGAGCAGCACGACCTTGCTGTTCCACAGCACGGCCTTGGCGATGGCCACGGTCTGCCGCTGGCCGCCGGACAGCGACGACACCTGGGTGCGCACCGACTTGACCGTGCGGACCGACAGCGAGGTCAGCGTCTTGCGGGCGGCCTGCTCCATGTCGGCCTCGTCGAGCAGGCCGGCCTTGCCGCGCTCGCGGCCCAGGAACATGTTCTGGACGATGTCGAGGTTGTCGCACAGCGCGAGGTCCTGGTAGACGACCTCGATGCCCAGCGCGGCGGCGTCGCGCGGGCCGTGGATGTTGACTTCCTTGCCGTTGAACAGCACGGTGCCGGAGTCGGTCGGGTGGATGCCCGCGATGCACTTGACCAGCGTGGACTTGCCCGCGCCGTTGTCGCCGACGAGCGCGGTGACCTGGCCGGGGTGCACGGCGAAGTCGATGTCGTGCAGGACGTGCACCGGACCGAAGCTCTTGTTGATGCCGCGCAGTTCGAGGATCGGCTCGCTCACTGGGTCTTCCTCCTGTGTCCCCACACCTGGGTGGGCGCGCCGGTGCGGGGTGCGTCC
>NZ_JBHWIE010000286.1:0-9171 GCF_042732085.1 Actinosynnema sp. NPDC059797 | reverse complement strand
GCCACCCGCTACGACAAGCTCGCCGTCCGCTACCAGGCCACCATCGACATCGCCGCCATCAACATCTGGCTACGCCACATCTGAAACACGACCTAACCGCCGGGGAGAAGGTCGGTCGTCGCAGCGGCTGCTCGACGCGTTGCGTGATCGCGTCCGGCTGGCGGAGGGCCGGGTTGCGGCTCCACCGGTGGCGGTGATGGACTCGCAATCGGTGCGTGCCGCGCAGACCGCGGGCCGGGCCACGCGGGGTCGGGACGGCGGGTGGTCGAACGAAGCCCGGCCTGGATCACCGGACACCATCGCTGCGTCCGCGACTACGAACGCCTACCCTCCACCACGCCGGGGCGGTTGCCGGTGGGCAACCGAGCGGGCGGCGGTCACGGGACTGGACCGGGGCCGGCGTGTGGCCCATGCTGCACGAGGCGCTGTCGGATCGGCTGCGGGCGTTGGGCCGGTTGGAGGCCGGTTGGAGTTGGACACCGCGATGGTGGACGCCTCGCACGTGCGTGCACTCAATAGGGGGCGGCGACGGGCCCCTCGCCCGTCGATCGGGGTCGGCCGGGTTCAAAACACCGCACCCGCGGCCGACCACGGCTCCGGACCGGACAAGGTCCGCTGGGTCGTGGAACCCACCTTCTCCTGGCCGCACCAGTACAAATGACTACGCACCCGCTGGGAACGACGAGCCGATATCCACCTCCAACTCAGGCAACTGGCCCGCGCGCTCAGCTGCCACCTCAACAGCTGCTACCTCAACAGCTCGGAAACGGCTGCTCACAACGCATCGGGCAGCTTGGCGGGTGCCACGACGATGTCCACCCGTCGCACCCGGTCGAGATCGACGGTGATGGCGCAGACGAAGCGCGTCGTGCCATCGGCCCGCACCACGGCGAACCCCGGACCCCCGTTGATCGCCAGTGGCCGCAGGTGCTCGTCGGCGGCCACCTTGCGGCGCACGCCGAGCACGAAGCGCGCCACGCGGTCGGGCCCGTGCACCGGACGGCGCGCAACGCCGAGCAGGCCGCCACCGTCGCTGGTGAGCACCACGTCCGGGTCGAGGAGGCCAACCAGCGCGGCCAGGTCGCCGCCCTCGACCGCGCTGAGGAAGGCGTCGACCACCCTGCGGTGCTCGGGCGCGGCCACCTCCACGCGGGGCGCGCGGGCCGTGATGTGCGCCCTGGCCCGCACCGCCAGTTGCCGCACGGCGGCGGGACTGCGCCCCACCACCTCGGCGATCTCCGGGAACGGCATCCCGAACACCTCGTTCAGCACCCACGTGGTGCGCTCGGCCGGGGTGAGCGTCTCCAGGACGACCATGAGCGCGTAGCTCACGGTGTCGTCGAGGGTGACGCGCTCGGCCGGGTCGGGTACGCCGGGGTCGACCAGCGGCTCGGGCAGCCACGGCCCGACGTACTCCTCCCGCTGCACGCGCGCCGACCGCAACACGTCCACCGCCCGCCGGGCCACCGCCACCACGGCCCACGCCTCCAGGTCCAGGACGCGGTCCCGGCCGTCGGCCTCCACCAGCTTCAGCCAGCAGTCCGAGACCACGTCCTGCGCCTCGGCCAGGGTGCCGACGATGGAGTAGGCGACGCCGACCAACCGAGGCCGCACGCGGGTGTACTCGGCGGCCAGCTCGGCGACGCGGGTCATCCGCCCACCGAGGCCAGGTACTCAGCGTAGGTCCGCTTGCCCTCCGTGTACTCGCCCTTCGGGGTCAGGCCACCCGTGGCCAGCCCGGCGGGCCCGCCCTCGGCCTCCTCCACTCTCAGGTCGTCGCCGAGCCGGGCCACCAGCTGCCGCGCCATGTCCACCACCCGCAGCCGCTCGGGCCCGGCGATGGGCAGCGCGAACCCCTGCGGCTCACCCACGGCCAACTCGACCAACCTGGCCGCGACGTCCTCGGTGGCCACCGGCTGCGACAGCATGGCGGGCACCTGGACCACCGGTCCGGCAGCCTGCGCCAGCACCTGCCCGGGGAACTCGAAGAACTGCGTGGCCTTCAGCACCGTCCACGGCACGCGCCCGGCCGTGACCAGGGCCTCCTGGCGGCGCTTGCCGAAGTAGTAGTCCAGGTCGACCTCGTCGGCGCCGACGATCGACAGCACCACCACGTGCCGCACGCCCGCGCGTTCGGCCGCGTCGAGCAGGTTCGTGGTCGTCGCGGTGAAGAACCGCTCGACCTCCTCGCGCGTCCACGCCGGGCCGTTGGAGACGTCGATCACCGCCTCGCACCCCGACAACGCCTCGTCGAGCCCTTCCCCGGTGGTCAGGTCGACGTTGGACCGGCTGAGCACCACCGCCTCGTGCCCGGTCCGCGCGACCTCCTCGACGACCTTGCGCCCGACAACTCCGGTGCCACCCGCAACCGCGATCTTCATCTCCACGTCCCAACCTTCGTGCGAATCCCGTCATCATCAGGACGATCCGGCTCCGCGAGCTGTGACGTGGCCGGTAACGAACCACTCCGATCGGGCGAACCTTTGGACGTGAAGATCCTTCTAGTCGCCCTGTTGGCCCTGGTCACGGGCTGTTCCACCACCGTATCGGGAGAGGGCGCCGCGGTCACGACCACGAACGGGGCACCCACGAGGACCGAAGCGCCCACGACGACCGGGAGGACCACCCGGCCGCCGGAGCCGGTCGAGCTGCCCGAGATCGACGAGGGCGCGCCCGCCCGGTACTGCGACCAGCCGTTCACGGGCGCCCTGGGCAAACCGATGCTGGCCGTCGTGGTCGAGACCCCGTCGGGCCGCCTGGACTGCGACGAAGCCGCCGCCGTGCTGTTCGACTACTACGCCGAGCGCCGCGACCCGACCCCCGGCCTCCCGCCGCTGCAGGTCGGCCCGATGACGTGCAACCAGGTCCCGGAACCGGCCCTGCCGCAGGTGGTGTGCACGGACGGGGACGACGTCATCTACTCCATGTGGCCGCAGACCTGAGTCCGCGCACCCGGGCGGGCGACCTCACCGAACCGAAGGAACCGCGGGTGGCCGGGCACCCGCCCCCGCCACCCCCGGCGCGGTCGTCAGACCCCCGAGGTGGAGCGGATCCACGCCCGGACCGCCGGCACGCTGCTGTACTGCTGCGTCGACGTGCCGTCGGCGGTGGAGGCGACGCCGACCTGGAGGCCGTTGTACATCTGAGGGCCGCCCGAGTCGCCCGACCACGCGTTGCCCGTGATCCGGCTCGTGCACAGCGCCTGGCCGCCGTAGTAGTCGCGGCAGATCGAGGTCAGCCGCACGTCGGCCGTCTTGAGCTGCGGTGACACGGGGCCGTTGCGGCTGGTGTAGCCCCAGCCGTAGAGCTGGTTGGTGGAGCCGATGGGCGGGTTGGCGTCGGCGAGCCTGGAGTACTGGCTCGTCTGGACCGGCGTGCTCAGCTGGAGCAGCGACACGTCGGCCTGCGGGTGGTTCACGTAGCGGGTCACCGAGCTGGGCGTGCCCTGGGCGCGGTAGACGTTCCCCACGCGGACCGACAGGCTCGCGCCGACGCAGTGCTTGGCGGTCAGCACCCACTGCGGCGACAGGATCGTGCCGGAGCAGGTGAACGAGCCGCTGCGGTACACCGCGGCGGCCCAGGGGGCCGACGACACGAGTGAGCCGCCGATGATCAGGGGTTGGGCGCCGCTCTCTTCCGCGGCGTGCGCGGGAGACGCGGTGAGCGAGGTGAGCGCGCACAGCAGCGCGCAGACCAGCACAGGGAAACGCATGCAGGGATCTCCTCGTCCTTGAGGCAGGGCGTGCACAGGCGGGAGTCAGGATGGGCGGCCGGCGCCCCCGCCGGAAACGGGGAACTCCCGCTCCTCGCGCAGCCGGGCGGCGAGCTGGGTGCGGTTGTGCACGCCCAGCTTGCGGTAGATGCGGGTCAGCGCCCCCTCGACGGTCTTGACGCTGATGTCCAGCCGCCCGGCCACCTCCGGGTTGCCCGCGCCCTCGGCGACCTGCCGGGCGATCCTGGTCTCGAACGCGGTCAGGACGTCGCCGCCCGGGGTGTCGCCGAGCAGCTCCGCCGCCCGTGCCGCCCACCTCGGCGCGCCGCTGTCGGTGAACACCTCCCGGGCCTGTTCGAGCAGCCCGCGGGCCGCTCCCCGGCGTTTGCGCCTGCGCTCGGCGATGCCCAACGCGAGCAGGTCGCGGCCGAGCTGGAGCGGCTGGCGCAGCTCCCGGTGCGCCTCCACCGCCGACCTCAGCCGGCGCTCCGCGCCGTCGTGGTCCCTCAGCGCCAGCCGGAGCAGGCCGTCGGCCCGGTCGAGCGACGCGACCACGCCGCGCCGGCCCAGGCGCACCGCGCCCGCCCTGGCGCCGCCGATCACCCCGGCGGCCTCCTCCAGCCTCCCGACCGCGACGAGCGGTTCGGCCAGGTCGGGGCGGACCGCGAACACCGCGGGGTCCACCACGCCCATGCCCGCTTCGAGGTCGGCCGCCCGGCGCAGCGGTCCGAGCGCGGCCTCCGGGTCGCCCGCGACCAGCGCCGCCAACCCGCGGGCGTGCAGGTTGCGCGCCAGGGAGGAGTGGTCGCCGTCGGCCTCGGCGCGGCTCGCGCCCCGCCGCGCCAGGGCGTCCGCCACCACCGGGTCGCCGCCGTACGCCTCGGCGAGCGCGGCCCCGTAGCACGCCAGGGCGAGGTCCACCCCCAGCGTCTCCGCCAGCCTCAGGTTCTCCGCGGCCCGGCTCAGCGCGCTGCCGCACCGCCCCATCGCGACCCACACCTCGACGGCCGCCCACGTCATGCCGACCGCCTCGGCCACCAGGCCGCGGTCGCCCGCGTGGTCGAGCAGCACCGCCAGGTGCTCCGAGGCCGACCGGAGCCGGTCGGCGAACAGGTCGAGGCGGGCCGCGGCCCACAGCGTGCCCACGTGCGCGACCGCCATCCGCTCGGGCGCGATGCCGCGCGCCAGGTCGAGCGTCCCGGCGGCGGTGGGGTCGCCGAGGGCGACCTGGCACAGCGCGAGCGAGCACAGGGCCATGACCTCGGTGCGCACGTCCTTCGCCGTGCGGGCCAGCAGCACGGCGTCGGCCAGGCGCCGGGCCGCCTCGCGCAGGTCGCCGCCCACCGCGGAGTGCACCGCGGACCGGTACCGGGCCGGGCCCTCCAGGGCGGCGTGCCCCCTGGCGTGCGTCAACGCCTCCCCCACCACGCCGTCGGCGGCGGTCCTGGCGTAACCGGCGGCGTCGACGACCAGCAGCCGGGCCCGGACCTGCTGCGCCCTCGGCACGCCGGGTGCCCGCAGCACAGCCCGCGCCAGCGAGGTCGCCAGCTCCGGCCGGCCCGCGCGCACCGCGTCGTCCGCGGCGCGCAACCTCCTCCCGGCCGCTCGGGCGGGCGCGCTCGGCGGGGTGCGGTCGGCCGCGAGTTCACCCAGCTCCGCGGCACGCCCGAGGCGTCCCTGCCGCCGGGCGGCGTTCGCGGCGCGCAGCAGCGCCACCGCGGTGGGCTCGTCGAACCCGGTGACCGCGTGGGCCCGGTGCCGCGCCCGCTCCACCGGGTCGGGGGTCAGCACCGCCAGCCGGGCGTGGACCGCGCGGACCTCGTCCGGGCACGCGACCGCGGGGAGCGCGGCGGCGACCAGCGGCTCCCGGAAGCGCACCTCGCCGTCGGGGTCCACCCGCACCAGCGGGCAGTCCCGCAGTTCCGCGGCGGCCCGCTCGCGCCCGTAGTGGACGAGCGCGCGCAGCGTCGGCTCCTCGGCCAGGGCGGCGACGAGCAGGGTGGTCCGGGTGCCGGCGGGCTGGGCGCTCACCCGCTCGGCGACGAGCTGCCGCAGCCGGGCCGGGATCCCACCGGGCGACCGGCTCAACTCGACGGCGTACCACGGGTTGCCCCCGGTGAGCCGCACGTCGACCCGGCCGTGGCGGGCCATCAGCTCGGCGGTCGCCGCGACGGGCAGCGGCGGCACCTCGACCACCTCGCCGCGCCACCCGGGCCACGGCTCCCGGGACGCCACGACCAGCCGCGGCGCGGCCCTGGCCACCGCGAACGCCAGCACCTCCGCCGTCTCCCGGTCCACCCACTGCCCGTTGTCGACCGCCACCACCGGGTCTACCTCGCGGAACACGGTCAGCACGGCCTGCCGCAGGGCGAGCGGGTCCGGTTCGCCGGCGCGCCGCCGCACCGCGCGGTCCAGCGCCTCCCGCCGGGGTTCGGGCAGCTCCACCCGGACGTCGGCGAACAGGTCGGCCAGCACCAGGTACGGGATCAGCCGGTCGCCCCGCGCCGGGCTGCTGCGCAGCACCACGCCGTCGTCCGGCAGCACGGCCCGCAGGACGGCGGACTTCCCGATCCCCACCGGCCCGTGCAGCAGCACGGGACCGCGCGCGAACCCGGCCCGCACGGTGGCCAGCAGGTCGTCACGGCCGAGGAGGTCCATACCACCGCCGACCGTACTGGCCGCCCCGTTCCCGTTCAACGGCGCGGACGCACCCGCCCGCGCCGGGGCCGGTGGCGGTGAGGTCGAGCAACGGCGAGTTCCCGACCGGGCACACCCGCGACGTGAGCCGACTCCGTCCCGCGGGCGGGTCCGACCGGGAGGACCGGGGGCGCATTTCCACGAGTCGCGCCCCTTCCCGCACCCCGAACCGCTGCCTTGCCGCATTGCCGGTTCCTTGACACCACCCCCGGTATGCAGTTCGCTCGACTTCGCCGGATGATCAGCCAGGGGGTCGGGATGTCGAGTTCACGGCGGCGCGCCCGCACGCCCCTTGCGCACCCGAGGAACGAATCAGGCCCCGCCGCTTCGTCGGCGGTGGTGACCGGCCACACCGCACCGGTGGCGCGCGGGTGATCACGGCTCTGGCGGCGGTGGCGTTCTGGGTGGCGCAGTTGGGCCTGGAGCGGGCGTGGGCGCACACGGACGGCGCCGGTGTGACGGTGGCCGTGCTGGACACCGGGGTCGACCCGGACCACGCCGACCTCGCCGGTGCCGTCCTGCCCGGTGCCGAGTTCCCCGACCTCGGCTCCGGGGCGCGGGACGCCTCCGGGCACGGCACGGACGTCGCCGCGCTGATCGCGGGGCGGTCCGGCGTCGCGCCCGGCGCGCGGGTGCTGCCGGTGAAGGTGACCGGGGGCGGCGCGGACGCCAACGAGGCGCTGCGGTGGGCGGTCGACCACGGGGCGCGGGTGGTGAACCTGTCGCTCGGCGGCGGGACCGGGTCGTTCGACGAGGGCCTGCGGTACGCCGCCGAGCACGACGTGGTCGTGGTGGCCGCGGCGGGCAACGCCGGCACGGACGACGGGGTCACGGCGTTGGCGCGCGGCGAGCACGTGGTGGCCGTGTCCGCCGTGGACCGCGAGGGGCGGTTCCGGGAGGACGTGAGCGTGTCCGGGCCGGAGGTGGCGCTGGCCGCGCCCGGCGTGGACGTGCCCACGTCGCGCGGCGAGCGCAGCGGCACGAGCTACGCGGCGGCCTTGGTGTCCGGCGCGGTGGCGCTGGTGCGGGCGGAGTACCCGGACCTGGACGCCGTCGAGGTGGTGGAGCTGCTGACGTCCACCGCGCGCGACGCCGGTCCGGAGGGGCGCGACCCGCGGTACGGGTTCGGCGTGGTCGACCCGGCGCGGGCGCTGGAGGAGGGCCCGCCGGGGCACGGCGGGCTGTGGTGGTGGTCGGCCGCGGTGCTGGTGCCGCCGGCCGTCTGGTTGGCCGTTCGCGCGCGCAGGCGCGCGACCCGATGAGGGGCGGATCGTCCACAAAGGACTGACGGGGTGGTCGCGCCTATTCGGCCGGCATTCCACGCGGCATTCGCCGACGATTCCACGCGAGCGCCACTCGAATGCGAGCACCGGCCGGAACGGCGACCACGTGCCACCGTTGGGACGAATTCCCTCCCGCGTCCTTGCAGGCTGCCCGGCCTTCCCCTAACTTCGGGCAACAGAGCCGAAAGTGCGTTGTCGGTTCCGCCGCGCCGGTTCGGCACAGGAACCGATGCCACGAGCACCGATTCCACGAGCACCGGACAGGCACGACACGAAATCGCCCGACTCCCGCGCGGGCAGAGTGATCGGCCGGGTGAGACATGCCCTTCCCCCTTCGCGAACCGGTTGTCCGGGGCGCCGCGGCGGTGGGTTGCGTGCACCGGTTCGTCGAGCGGCAGGCCGAGCGCACGCCGGACGCCGAGGCCTTCCGCTGGCGCGGTGGCCGGGTGCGCTACCGGGAGCTGGACGAGCGCGCCAACCGACTGGCCCGCCTGCTGCGCCGGCACGGCGTGGGCGGCGGCGACCGGGTCGGCGTGTGCCTGCGGCGCGGTCCGGAACTGGTCGTGGCGGTGCTGGCCGTGCTCAAGGCGGGCGCGTGCCTGGTGGCGATGGACCCCGCCCACCCCGCCCGGCGCGCGGAGTTCGCCGCCGCGGACTCCGGCGCGCGGCTGCTGCTCACCGAGCGCGCCGTGCGCGACCGGCTCTGGCCCGGCGGCGCCCCGGTCGGCGCGCCGGGCCGGGTGGTGTGCCGGGAGGAGCTGGACCCGGCGGGCGTCCCCGCCACCCGACCGCCCGTGCGGGTCGGGCCGGGCGACCTGGCCTACCTGACCTACACCTCCGGCGCCACCGGCACGCCCAAGGGCGTCCTGGTGGAGCACCGGTCCGTCGCGGCGCTGCTGTCGTGGGTCGGCGAGGCGTTCACCGCGCGGGAGCTGGACGGGGTGCTGGCCGCCACCTCCGTGTGCTCCGACCTGTCGGTCTTCGAGATCTTCGGCCCGCTGGCGCACGGCGGCCGGTTCGTGCTGGCGGACACCGCGCCGGACCCGGTGGCGCCCGGCGCGGTGGAGGGCGTGCGGCTGCTGAGCACCGTGCCGTCGACGATGCGCGAGCTGCTGGCGGCGGACGCGGTGCCGCCGGGCGTGGAAACCGTCTGCCTGGCGGGCGAACCGCTCACCGAGGACCTGGCGCGCCGGGTCTGGCGGCTGCCGGGCCTGCGCCGGCTGCTCAACCTGTACGGGTCGGCCGAGGGCACCGCCTGCTCCACCTGGGCCGAGGTCGGGCGCGACCACCGGGGCACGCCCCCGATCGGGGTGCCGCTGCCCGGCACGCGGGCCTACGTGCTCGACGACGCCAGCGCCGAGGCGCCGCCGGGCGCGGTGGGCGAGCTGCACCTGGCCGGCGACGGGCTGGCCCGCGGCTACCTGGGCCGCCCGGAGGAGGAACGGGCCCGGTTCCTGCCCGACCCGTTCGCCGCGCGCC
>NZ_JBHWIE010000285.1:0-9183 GCF_042732085.1 Actinosynnema sp. NPDC059797 | reverse complement strand
GTGTCGGTGTGCACCAGGCGGGTCGCGACGGTGCCGCCGCCGCCGTCGCGGTGCGCCTCGAACTCCTCGACCACCAGCCGCAGCGGACCGGCGCCGCCGGGCAGCGCCACCGCGCCCGCCCACGTCAACTGGCCGTTGCCGGAGGTGGGGTTGGTCAGGGTGGCGGTGAAGCCGCCGCCGGCCGGCTGCCACCGCAGCACCGGGTCGGTCACCCCGTCGAGCTGCCGCTCCACGGTCAGCCGGACCTCGTTGCGCGGGCCGCTGCCGGGTCCGATGGTCGCGCCGGGACCCGTCACCTGCACGGAGCGCGTGGAGCCGGTCCCGGTCACCACGACCGCGCGGTCCGGCGCGAGCTGGGCGAAGTCGGCGGTCACCGCGGCCGACAGGTGGCAGCCGTGCACCGACTGGGGCTGGAAGCGGGCCAGCGCCAGCCGCACGAACGGGAAGTAGCCCTCCAGCGGCGTCTCGCCCTGCCGCGTGATGCGGATGTCGCAGTACCACAGGTCGCGCACGCCGTCGTAGGCCACGTCGTGCGCGGCGACCCGCAACCCGGTGGTCGGGTGCTCGGGCACGGTCATGCCGGTGCCGAAGTGGGTGGCCAGCGGGAAGGAGCTCTGGGACGCGTCGTCGGCCACCGAGGCGGAGTGCTGCGCGGGGTCGTTGCCCCACGTGGTCACCACGCCCCGCAGGTGCTCCGGCACGTCGGTCGTGGGGTCCGGCCACAGCAGCACGCCCAGCTTCTCGCCCTCGCCGCTGGACCACCACGGCCGCTCCAGGTAGACCCGCAGGCCGCCGCCGCGCCGCACGCTCTGGCCCGGCCCGGGGTTCTCCCAGCGGAAGATCGGCACGACCTGGCGGACCACGGGCGCGGCGGGGCGGGCCGAGCTGGGGATGTCGTGCTCCACCACCGCGGGCGCGCTGCGCGTGTCGGGGCGGACGAACGCCACCTCCAGCACGCGGGGCGCGGTGAGCCTGCCGGCGGTGGTGCGCTCGAACCTGCCGGTGGCCGCGTCGGTGAGCACGTAGTCGTAGCCCTCGGGCGCGTCGACGACCTCGGTCCCGAACGGCGCGAGCCGGTACTGCTCGCGCGTGCCCTTGTCGACCACGACCAGGTGCGCCGGGTCGACGGGCGCCCCGAGGGTGTGCGCCGACCCGGTGAACGAGACCTCCCGGTGCTCCCGGAAGAACTCGCCGAACCGGGACACCGCCCGCGCCTCGTACCGCACGCGGCGGCGCTTGGTGTCGCCGAACTCGTGCCGAGCCTGGAACTCCACCACCTCGGTGGTGGGCGCGGGCCCGTGCGCCCGCTCCAGCGGCACGGTGATCGGGGCGGCCCGGAACCCGCGGTCGAGGACCGGCTCGGTCACGCCGTCGTCCACCGGCATCCGCCAGCTCGGGGTGAACTCCACGCCGGCGCTGCTCTTGCGGCTGACCACCATGCTCGGCCCGAGGACCACGTGGGTCGAGCCGACCTGCCCCTCGGCGGGCCGCCGGGCGGTGACGGCGCCGACGGCGGGCACGGCCAGCGGTGTGCGCACCGCGTGCACCAGGGTCAGCGCGCGCGACGGCGTGAACATCCAGTGCCTGCCGCCGACCACCGACTGCCGGACCGCCTCGACGTCCACCTGGTCGGTGGGGTGGGCGGTGTTCCACTCGGCCGCGGCCCGCTGGATCAGCGGCCACAGCGCCATCAGGTCCAGGTCGGCCGCGTCGAACTGCGCGGAGAGCTGGAGCCGGTAGCTGTCGCCGGGCATGAGCCGCACGGTCAGCAGGCGCGCCGACTCGTTCCACGTCCAGCCGGGCGTGCCCTGCTGGAGCCGGAGGCGGAAGCCCTTGGCGGCGGGCCAGGTCGCCGGGTCGACGGCGGTGATCGCGGTGGACGTGGTGCCGCCGGGCAGGCCGCGCACGAGGATCCGCTTGGCCAGCGGCTCGGGCAGGTAGGGCACCGGGAGCTGGTCGGTGTCGTAGCACCAGTGCCGGTCCGCGGGCGCCGGCAGGGGGCGCGCCGAGGAGTGCTGCTCCAGCACGGCGGCGTCCCGGGTGGCCAGCTCGGCGTAGCGGGAGGCGTCCACCGGCCGGCCGGTCGTGGCCCGGTCGAGCATCCCGTGCAGCTCGGCGACCTGGACGCCGGTGCGGGGCGGCAGCACGTGCCGGTCCGCGGCTCCCACGGCGGTGTCGCCGCCGGTGTTGCCGCGCAGCGCCACCACGTCCAGCGACTCGGCCTCGCCCGGCGCGGCGCGCAGCAGCACGTCCGGGGCCGCCACCGGCTCGAACCGGCGGAAGGTCTCCACCGGCGTGCTCAGCGCCGGGTCGGTGACGGCGTCGGCCTGCTCGGCGGTCAGCGAGTTGCCCGCGATGTCCACCACCCGTGCCCGCAGCCGGTACCGCCTGCCGAACCGCAGCCGGGGCAGCGCCCTGGGCGCGAACCTGGTGTCGAAGGGGAAGTCGGGGTCCGGCTTCGCCTTGCCGTCGCCCAGGGCGTTGTCCCCGCCGAGCGCCTTGCCGGGCCGGGGCGCGGCCAGGCTCCAGCCCGCCCAGTGCACCAGCGACTCCTGGACGTACAGGTCCTCGTCGCCGGTGGCGCCGGAGGTCGTCGGCGCGGTCTGCGCCGCCGTCTCCTCCAGCACCGGGACCTCGGCGCCCGTCCGCGCGAACACGTAGACCCCGTCGCGCCACATCAGGGAGAACCACTGCCCGGCGTTCTCGTCGCGCACGTCCCACCGGTAGCCCCGCACCACGTCGTCGGCGTCCAGCGCGATGTCGTCGGTGACCTTGTCGCCGCCCGCGGTGAACGCGGCGTCGTTGACCGCCCGGTTCCGCTCGACCTTCGCCGCCAGCCGGGCGGCGCGGGACAGCCTGCCCACCGAGAACCCGGCCGTGCGCAGCACCGGCAGGGCCTGCTCGTCCGGCGTGCTCGCGCTGCGCTTGAGCAGTTGCCCGCCGCGCTCGACGCGCAGCCGGGTGACGGTGTCGGCGAACTGCCGCACGGCCAGCGCCGCGCTGTCCGGGTCGAGCTGCACCACCGCGAACCGGTCGGTGTCGCCGACCCGCAGCAGCCCGTCGCGCAGGTCGCTGCCGGTGTCCTGCGATGCCGCCGTGAACGCGTGGCCCCGCGCGCCCTTGCCGATCCGGCACCGCATCGTGGGCCGCACGTGCACCGCGTCCGCGAGGCCCAGCAGCGGCTTGAGGTCGGTGACCACGCGCACCCGGGTGACCCGCTCGTTGCCGCGCGCCAGGCCGATCAGGACCGGGTCGGTCGACTCCAGGTCCAGCACCAGGCCCAGCAGCCGCTGGAGGTGGTGGTGCTCGCGGGTCATCGCGACCACCTGGTGGAAGTCCAGCTTCGGCGCGGGCAGCGGCGGCAGGTCGCCGACGATCGGGGCCCGCCTGCGGTGGAACCGCTCGGCCTGGAGGAACGTCAGCGCCACGCCGTCGGCGGTCGTGGCGTCGCCCGGCCGGAACGGCACCGCCCAGCCCGCCGGGTCCTGCGCGCCGAGGCTGAACATGCGCTCCAACTGCTCGCGCAGCCGCCGCTTGCGCTCCGGGCCGAGCCCGGCCCGGTCGCTGTCCAGCTCGAACCCGACGGGGCCGAACGCGTCGTCCGCGACCAGCTCGTCCAGCGTCGGGAACCGCTCGGGCGTGCGGGCGCCGAACCGGCCGTAGCGCTGGTCGACGAAGTCGCGCACGTGGCGGACGGGGTAGGAGCGGAAGCGCCGCCGGGTGAACCGGGTCAGCGCGTGCCCGTCGACGCGCGACGCGCCGGTGAACAGGGCCGTCCAGTGCGCGCTGCCCGGGGTCGACACGCGCCTGGCCGCGGCGCGCACCGGTCTGCCGGTGCCGGGGTCGGTGATGTCGGGGAACTCCAGGTGGAACGCCGCGCCGGAGACCCGCGCGGGCCAGTCGGTCCAGTCGGGGAACCCGGCCAGCGCGCCGGGCGCCGGGTCGGGCAGCAGCCGGGGTGCGACGTGCAGGGAGAACCGCACCACGTCCACACCGGGGGTGACCCCGTTGGGCAGCACGGTCCAGGTGATGGTCTGCTTGCTCATGGTCAGGCTCCCACGGGTGCGAACGCGGCGCAGTAGGTGTTCCAGTCCTGCTGGGTGCAGGTCGCGCCGAAGGGGTGGGCGGGCGCTCCCGGCGCGGCGGCCAGTGCCGTGCGGTCGCCGCCGGGCGCGCGTCGGGCGGCGGGCGCGGGCGTCTTGGCGAACTCGCGCCGGGTGCGGACGGTGAAGGTCTCGCTGAACAGCCACAGCTCGATCGAGACGGTCACGCTCGCCTCGCCGACGAGCACCGAGCTGCGGTCGGCCTTCTCCTGGTAGGTCAGGCCCAGGTAGAACTCGACCGACACCTTGACCAGGCCCAGGAAGTCCAGGCTGCCGCGCAGCCGCAGGAACGCGGTGAGCCCGACCTGTTGGCGCTCGACCTCCGCGCCGCCCTCGACGACCTCCACCCTCTCCAGCAGGTAGGAGATGCCGCCGACGGCCTCGACGCCGCCGCTGGCGACGCCCAGGTCGAGCGCGAACGCCGCGCCGAAGGTGAAGCCGACCTCCAGCCGCTCCAGGCCGTCGGCGCCCACCGCGATGCCCGCGTGGCCGCCGCCGGAGAACCAGCCGATGCGGAGGTTGAACGGCCGCTCCCGGGTGTTCAGGTCGAAGCTGACCCGCACGGCGCTGCCGTCGAACGGGACCGCCACGTTCGCGCGCACCACCAGCTCCGCGAGCGCGAACACGCCCACCTCGACGGAGGGCAGGGCGAACCGCAGCCCGGCCTGGACGCCGGTGGTGCCGATGATGACGTCCAGGTGGTCGCCGAGGAACGAGCACAGCGAGGCCAGCTCCTCGACGAACTTGAAGGACTTGTGGAACCGGACCTGGCGCACCCGGCAGTCGATCGCGGTCGTGGCGCCCGTGGCCTGCGTGAACCGCAGGTGGTCGAACTCCAGCGTGATGACCTGCCAGTCGCCCCGCGTCCCGAACAGGTGCAGGGCGAAGTCGCGCAGCTCGCCGTGGACGCGTTGGCCGGGCTCCACGTCGGCGTTGCGGGGGTGGGTGTAGGTGGCGAGCACGGTGAGCGTCCGGGCGGACGGCTCGCCGGGCGGCAGCGGCAGCGGCTCGAACACCGGCAGGTTGGCGGGACCGGCCTGCACCTTCGGCGTCCAGCTCACCGTCGCCTCGTCGGCGTCGATGTCGTGGCGGTAGCGGTGGCTCACCTTCGGCGCGTCGTCCGGGTTCTTGGTGGTGGCGCCCGGTATCGCCAGCAGGTCCTTGATCGGGATGCCGCCGAGGACCTTGGCCTTGCTCACGTCGCCGAACATCTGCTCCGGGTTGTACAGCTCCCGGGCCGCGTCGATCGGGACGGCGGTGATCGGCCCCATCTTGGCCGACAGCCCCCGGATGGCGCCGCTGGGCGTGGCCAGCCCTCCGGCGGAGGCGGGGGAGAAGTCCAGCGCGGGCGCCCCCGGGGTGGTGGCGGACCTGAGCGCCGCACCGGCGTCCGGGTGCACGGCCAGGAAGACGCCGCCCGAGTTGGTGGCCTCCTCGTGGCCGTCGGACAGGTA
Organism: Actinosynnema sp. NPDC059797; assembly: GCF_042732085.1. NCBI lineage: Bacteria > Bacillati > Actinomycetota > Actinomycetes > Pseudonocardiales > Pseudonocardiaceae > Actinosynnema > Actinosynnema sp. NPDC059797. The sequence goes on along the minus strand of NZ_JBHWIE010000285.1, from coordinate 3,626 downwards.
GATCGCGGCGTACTCGAACGGCGTGGCGGCCACCGCGTTGCCGGTCAGCCGGGCGACCTCGGGCAGCCGCAGCACGGCCCGCTCCAGGTGCGGGTGGAACGGGGCCTTGCCGGCGGCCAGCAGGTCGGCCTTGGCGCCGGAGGAGGCGTGCGAGTTGAACACGACCTGGTCGACGGTGGCGGTGGTGCTGCCGGCCGGGTGTCCGCCGCGCCGCGCCAGGGCGATCCGGCGGCCCCCGGTGTCGGCGGTGCGCGCGGCGACGGGTTCGGGCTGGTCGCCGGAGTTGTAGGCGTCGTGGACGCGGGTGAGCAGCTGGTCTGCGCCGGTGATCGCGGCTTCGGGCACGAACACGACGGGCGCGGTGAAGTCGACCTCGTGGCCCTCGTGGTCGACGCCCCTGAGGTGGAAGGGGATCGGCGTGCCCGGCGCGGCCGCGGCGCGCGGCACGAACGAGCTGGTCGACGTGGCGGCGCCGCCGCCGGCGAAGTCCTTCCGGTCGGCGGGCGGCACCAGGGGCGGGGTGGTGCGGGTGAGCACGCGGATCGCGGTGAACGGCAGCCTGCGCTGCTGCCGCTCGGGGATGGTCGCGTCGCCCTCGTAGGCGCGCACCTGCTGCTGGACCACCAGGAACTGGGTGCGCCGCAGGTAGGCGTACCAGGGGCCGGGGGTGCCGTCGGGGTTGGGTCGGCGCTCGACCCGGCGCTCGGCCACCTCGACCAGCGAGGCGCGGTGCCCGTAGGGGAACAGGAAACCGGTTTTCTCGGTGCGCGCGAAGTGGTCGCGGCCCAGGGCGGCCCGGTGCTGCCACCCCTTGAGGTCGAGCGCGGCCGTCGACTGGTAGTTCCACCGGCCCGCGAGGTCGAAGGTGGCGCCGAGGCTGCTCAGCGACAGCTCCGCCACGTCGATCGGCTCGGGCAGGGTCGGGGAGGGCTGGGTGCGCAGCGCCGGGTCGGCCGACAGCCGCACGATCGACAGCCGCTCCCTCGGCGGCAGCGGGTGGTCGATGCCGTCGGTGTTGGTGGTCGGCACGGAGGACGGGTCCTGCGCCCACGCGGCCATCTGCGCGTCGGTGAGCCAGATCGCCCGCACGGTGCGGCGCCGGGCCTGGTCCTCGACGGTCCCGTCGCCGGTCCGCGCGCCCAGGCGGGTGTGCCACAGCTCGGTCCACCCGTTGGCGGTGACCGGCGCGACGGCGTGCCGCCAGCCCCCGGTCTCGTCGGGGGACAGCAGGACCCGCCACGGCAGCTCCAGCGCGGTCTGCGTGTCGGTCGGCGCGACGAGGGCGGACGAGGTCTGGGTGGTGGTCGCGGTGGGCGCCAGACGCGGCGCGAAGCCGGTCCACCCCAGCAGGTTGTCCAGCGTGAGGGCCATCGGCAGCGCGGCGGTGATGTCGAAGGCCAGCCTGCTCGGGCCGGCGACCCGGGTGGGCAGCGGCAGGTCGCCCAGCCGCAGCCGGTCGGTCAGCACCCGCTCCAGCACCGCCTGCGGCGGGAAGTGCACCACCAGGTACGCGCCGCCGGCGGCGACCCGGCGCAGCTCGGCGCCGCCGGCGGCCTGGACCACGTCGGCGTTGAACAGGTCGACGCGCAGGTTGAGCAGGTCCTCGCGGCGGCGCAGGTGCAGCGTCCGGGTCGCGGTGGCGGTGAGCGCGACGTCCCCGCCGCGCGCGCCCGGTGGGCCGCCCGACGAGGCGACCGCCAGCACCAGCCCGCTCGCGCCGGTCAGGAACAGGAACCGGCGGCGGTCGACGGTCCGGGGTTCGACGGTCCGGGGCTCGACGGTCCGGGGTGCACCGGCCTGGTCCCCGCCGGGCAGGGGTTCGCCGGGGGACAGGTGGTTCTCGTCCATCGCTGGTCCTCTCGTGTCCGGTCGCGCTGACCGAGCGTGGTGCCCGCCGCGTGCGAGCGGCAGGTCCACTGCCCGGCGGCCTGCGCAGAACCACTGGGAGGCCGGTGGACGAGGACCGGTGCGGCCGCGGTGGAGGCGGGGCCGGGGCGCGGCGGGGTGCGCACGTCACCGGAACGGACTGTGCGCCGACCGCGTCCGCGGGTTACCTTGGGAGCGCTCCCAGAGCGCTCTGCGCCATCGCCGCCGCGGAACCTTCGAGAGGAGTTCCATGCGAAGCACCCTCCGGGCCCTCGCGCTGACCGGCCTTTTGGCCGCCGGCGCGCTCGTGTCCGCCGCCGGACCGGCCCAGGCCGACGTGACGATCTGCGACCAGTACGGCTCGACCACCATCCAGGGTCGCTACGTGGTCCAGAACAACAGGTGGGGTTCCTCCGCCACGCAGTGCATCAACGTCACCTCGTCCGGCTTCCAGATCACCCAGCAGCAGGGCTCGGCGCCGACCAACGGCGCGCCGCTGTCCTACCCGTCGGCCTACCTCGGCTGCCACTACGGCAACTGCTCGCCGGGGTCGAACCTGCCCATGCAGGTCAGCCGCATCCGGAGCGCGAACTCGTCGATCAACTACCGCTACACGGGCGGCACGTACAACGCCTCGTACGACATCTGGCTCGACCCCACGCCGAAGACCACCGGGGTCAACCAGATGGAGATCATGATCTGGTTCAACCGCCAGGGCTCGATCCAGCCGATCGGCAGCGCCGTGGGGAACGCCACGGTCGGCGGCCGCACCTGGCAGGTCTGGCGCGGCAACAACGGCGGCAACAACGTCATCTCCTACGTCGCGCCCTCGCCCATCACGTCGTGGTCGTTCAACGTGCTCGACTTCGTCAACGACGTGCGCAACCGCGGCGCGATCACCAGCTCCTGGTACCTGACCAGCATCCAGGCCGGTTTCGAGCCGTGGAACGGCGGCACGGGCCTGGCGGTCGACAACTTCTCGGCCTCGGTCAGCGGGTAGCGGCGGACGGGGTGCGCCCGACCGCCAGGGCGCACCCCGTGCCGGGACGTGATCGTCCGTTCGTGTCGCCCGCTTCCCCCGACCGGGCCGGCTCGGCACACTCGGACCATGCGGACGATCGACTGGGCGGACGGCCGGGTCATCGCGATCGACCAGACCCTGCTCCCGGACGAGCTGACGACGCTGCGCATCGACACGGTCGACCAGCTCGTCCACGCCATCCGCCGGTTGGCCATCCGCGGCGCGCCCGCCCTCGGGGTGGCCGGGGCGCTCGGCGTGGCGCTGGCCGCGTGCGGCGGCGGCGACGTCCGGGCGCAGGCGGCCAGGCTGCGGTCCGCCCGCCCGACCGCGGTCAACCTGGCCTGGGGCGTCGACCGGGTCCTGGCGCGGCTCGAGGAGGGGCTGGACGCCGTGGTCGCGGAGGCCGTCCACGTGCTGGAGGACGACGTCCGCCGCAACCGCGAACTCGGCCTGCGCGGCGCCCGCTGGCTGGTCGACCGGCTCGGCGGGCCGGTCAACGTGCAGACCCACTGCAACGCGGGCGCGCTGGCCTGCGTGGAGTGGGGCACCGCGCTCGGCGTGGTCCGCGCGCTTCGGGACGCCGAAGCCCTGGGCCACGTCTACGTCGACGAGACCAGGCCGCTGCTCCAGGGCAGCCGGCTGACCGCGTGGGAGCTGGCCCGGATGGGCGTCGACCACACCGTGGTCGTCGACTCCGCGGGCCCGACCGTGATCGCCCGCGGCCTGGCCGACGCGGTGG
>NZ_JBHWIE010000284.1:0-9195 GCF_042732085.1 Actinosynnema sp. NPDC059797 | reverse complement strand
CTACGCCCGCTTCCCGGGCCTCGGCCTGGCGGTCGGCCGCGAGGAGCTGCGCAACAAGCCGATCCTGACCCAGAACGACCTCCACGACCTGCCCGTGAGGCTCTCTGCGACCACGGTCTGACCCGGGATACCCGCCGGCCGCGGACCCGCCGGTCACGCGGTGCGGTCGTAGGTGAGGAACAGGGCGCCGCTGTCCAGGCGGACGTGGTCGGTCAGCGACCAGGTCCGCGGGTCGAACGCCGTGCCCGCGCCGAACAGCGGGATGCCCGCGCCCGTGGTCAGCGGGGCCAGCTTGACGATGAGCCGGTCGATCTCGGGGTACAGGGCCCCGGCCAGCGCGCCGCCGCCGATCAGCCAGATGTCCTTGCCGTCCTGCCGCTTCAGCGCGCGCACCTCGGCGACGGGGTCGCCCGCGACGACCTCGACGGCCGGGTCCGGGCTCGCCGCGAGGGTGCGGGAGAACACCACGTGGCGCAGGTGCGGGAAGGCGTCGGTCACCCCGGCCGCCAACCCGACCTCGTAGGACTTGCGACCCTCCAGCACGGTGTCGAAGCGGGTGCCGCCGGCGGTGACGCCCAGCGCGTCGCGGGCCGGTCCCGGCAGGGTCTCCGGGTACTCGGCGACCAGGTGCCGGAGGTAGTCCTCGGGGATGGGCCAGAAGCCGCCGGGACCGGTGGGGTCCGCGCCGTCGGGGCCGGCGATGAAGCCGTCGAGGGTCGAGGCGATGTAGTACACGAGCTTGCGCACCGGGGGTCCCCTGCCGTGGGTCGGCCGGGTGCCCGAACGGGGGCGTCCGGGCACCCGTGCGGCCGAACGGGTGATGCCCACAGCTTCCCCCGCGCGGGCTGGATGATCAACCTCGAACGCGCGACGACCGGCCCCGGTGCGCCGCGGAGGTGGTGCTGGCTGTACCGGAGGTGTGCAGCAGAGGGGATCGTGGGGCGCCGGGGCGGTGGCGACACTGGTCGGGACAGCAAGAACCGTCCAATGTGGGGAGTCTCCCTTGTTAGGTGTTCTCAGCCGGCGTCGTGGCGTGGTCGCCGCGGCGGTGGCGGCGGTGGTGGTCGCCGGTCTCGCGGTGACGGAGGTGGCGTCGGCGGGCAGGTCGGGGCCGGTGCACGACAAGGCGCTCCAGGCCGGCCTGGAGGAGCTGGTCCGGGACGGGTCGCTGCCCGGGGCGCTGATGTCGGTGCGGAACCGGGACGGGCGGGTGGCGAACTACACCGCCGGGGTGGGTGACCTCCGGACGAGGTCGAAGGTGCCGACGGACGGGTACGTGCGGATCGCCAGCAACACGAAGATGTTCACCGCCGTGGTGATCCTCCAGCTGGCCGACGAGGGCAGGCTCGCGTTGGACGACGCGGTGGAACAGCACCTGCCGGGCGTGGTGCGGGGCACCGGCGCCGGTGCGGCGATCGACGGCCGGACCATCACGATCAGGCAGCTGCTGAACCACACCAGCGGGATGCCCACCGGGGTCCCCTTCCTGTCCAAGGGGATCCTGCCGATCAGGGACCGGTACTTCGACGCCCGGGAGCTGCTGGACGCGTGGTTGGCGCAGGCGCCGACGTTCGGGCCGGGGCAGGACCGCGCGTGGGGGTACAGCAACGCCGGGTACGTGCTGCTGGGCCTGGTGGCGCAGAAGGTGACCGGTCGGCCGTTCGCCGAGGTGGTCACCGAGCGGATCATCGACCGGGTCGGGCTGGCGGAGACGTACTACCCGGGTCCGGGCGACCGCGACATCCGCGCCCCGCACCCGCGCGGCTACCTGCCGCCCGAGGACGACCGGGGCGAGCCGACCGGCGGCGACCTGATCGACATCACCCGGTTCGACCCGTCGATCGCCGGCGCCGCGGGGCAGATGATCGCCACCCCCAGTGACGTGAACAAGTTCCTGGTCGCCCTGCAGGGCGGTCGGCTGATCGGGCCCGGTCGGCTGGCGGAGATGCGGCAGTCGGTGGAGGCGCCCGGCCTCTTCGACGGGTGGCGCTACGGCCTGGGCACCATCGAGATGAAGCTGAGCTGCGGGATCACCGCGTACGGCCACGGCGGCGACGCCGACGGTTTCCAGACCCGCGCCGCGATCACCCCGGACGGGCGGGCGGTCACCATCGCCGGGACGAACGACGCGGCCCACCAGTACGAAGTCATCGCCCTCTTCGACAAGGCCCTGTGCGCCACGAAGTAGGGGCGGTGCGTTGGTCGTGGCCGCGGGGTCTGCTTGAATCGCCCCGTGCCACGCCACGGGTGTCGCCCGGGTCCACGGGTCCCGCGCCGATGAGCGACTTCGACGTGTTCGTCGCCGACTGCCCCGCCCGCACCACGTTGGGGCTGGTGGCCGACACCTGGTCGGTGGTCGTGGTGTTCGCGCTGGGCAGGGGGCCGCAGCGGTACGGCGACCTGCTCGACCGGATCGGTGGGATCAGCAAGAAGATGCTCACCCAGACGCTGCGCAAGCTGGAGCGCAACGCCCTCGTGGAGCGCCGCGCCCTCGCCACCGCGCCGCCGGGGGCGGAGTACCGGCTGACCCCGCTCGGGCACAGCCTCCTGGAACCGGTGACGGTGCTCGCGCGGTGGGCGGAGGAGCACGCCGGGGAACTCGGCGGCGAACTCGGCGGCGACGACGTGACCTGATCCGTGGGGAACCGGGTGGTTCCCCACGGGCTCCTAGCCTCGCGGTCATGAAGATCGCAGTTCTGGGGGCCGGTTCGATGGCCGACGCGCTGGGCACCCGGTGGGCCGCCGCCGGGCACGAGTTGATGGTGGCCGGCCGCACCGGGGCCAAGGCGCGGGCGCTGGCCGACAAGTGGGGCGCCCGCAGCGGGAGCTTCCGGGAGGCGGCCGGGTTCGGTGACGTGGCGTTGATCGCGGTCCTCCACCAGGGGGTGCGGCACACGTTGGCCGAGATCGGCGACGCGCTGCGCGGCAAGGCGGTCATCGACTGCAACAACCCGGTGGAGGTGGAGCGCTTCACGCTCGTCACCGAGCCCGGCCGGTCCCTGGCGCAGCACATCGCGGAGGTGACCGGCGGGCGCGTCGTCAAGGCCTTCAACCTCTGCCACGCCGAGGTCTGGCAGGAGGACCCGCCGGTGTTCGACGGTCGACGCCTGGTCGTGCCCTACTGCGGGGACGACCCCGCCGCGGCCGACCTGGCGGAGCGGCTGATCGGGGACCTCGGCTGCGAACCGCTGCGGGTGGGCGGCCTCGACCACGCCCACCACCTGGAAGCGATGGCGGCGATCGTCATCTCGCTCCTGTTCGGCGGCCGCGACCCGCACACGGTGTTCAACCTCGTGGACCGCGCCGGCGCGGTCGGGCCGGCGTGACGTCGTCCGGGGTGTCCGGGGGGTGGACCCGCACGGTCGGTCGCACCGCCGTGGGCTAGCCTGATGGAAATGATTGTCATTTCATCTGGCGAATCCCACCGCCCCCACCCGGGAAGAACCCCATGACCGCCGATCCCCGCGTTCCCGTCACCGTGCTGTCCGGCTTCCTCGGCGCCGGCAAGACCACCCTGCTCAACCACGTCCTGGCCAACCGCGAGGGCCGCCGGGTGGCGGTGGTGGTCAACGACATGAGCGAGGTCAACATCGACGCCTCGCTGGTCTCCGGCCGGGGCGGCGAGCGCCTGGTCGAGCTGACCAACGGCTGCATCTGCTGCACCCTGCGCGAGGACCTGCTGGAGAGCGTCGGCGAGCTGGCCCGCGAGGGCCGGTTCGACACCGTCCTGGTCGAGTCCACCGGCATCTCCGAGCCCATGCCGGTGGCGGCGACGTTCGAGTGGACCTTCGCCGACGGCACCAGCCTGTCCGACCACGCCCGCCTGGACACCATGGTCACCGTGGTCGACGCCTCCTGCTTCCTGGCCGAACTGGAGCGCGGCGACCGGCTCGACGAGCGCGGCCTGGAGGCGGCCGAGGGCGACGAGCGCGGCATCTCCGACCTGCTGGTCGACCAGGTCGAGTTCGCCGACGTGCTGGTGCTCAACAAGACCGACCTCGCCACGCCCGAGCAGCTCGCCACCACCGAGGGCCTGCTGCGCCGGCTCAACCCCGGCGCCCGGCTCGTCCGCTCCCGGCGCGGCGTGGTCGACCTGGCCGAGGTCCTCGACACCGGCCGCTACGACCCGGTCACCGCGGCCACGTCACCGGGCTGGGCCGAGGAGCTGGCGGGCTCGCACACCCCGGAGACCGAGGAGTACGGCATCCGCTCGGTCACCTACCGCGCCGACCGCCCGTTCCACCCGGCGCGCCTGGCCGCCGCGCTGGCCGACTGGACCGGCGTGGTGCGCAGCAAGGGCTTCTGCCACCTCGCCAGCCGCCCGCACACCCTGGCCGTGTGGTCCCAGGCCGGCCCGAACATGACCATCGAGCCCGGCGAGCTGCTCGACGGCCACGCCGCCCGCCAGGAGCTGGTGTTCATCGGCGTGGGCCTGGACCGCGACGAGCCGCGCCGACGACTCGACCCGGCCCTGCTCACCGACGCCGAACTGGCCGCCGGGCCCGCCGCGTGGCGGCGGATGGACGACCCGCTGCCGCCGTGGGACGACCTCGACCACCACGACCACCACCTCCCCCGGCACACCGCGCTGCGGTGAGCGGCCGGGAGGGCCTGACCCCGGGGTCAGGCCCTCCCCTCGGCGGGCGCGGCGGTCCGGCGGGTGCGGGCGAGCAGGCCGTGGCGGGGCGCGAGGAACCAGCACAGCAGGAAGATCGCGGTGAGGGTGAGCACGATCAGCCCGCCGGCGGCCAGGTCGAACGCGTAGGACAGGTACAGGCCCAGCACGCTGCCGCCCGCGCCGATCAGGGGCGCCAGCAGCACCATGGCGCCGAGGCGGTCGGTGAGCAGCCGGGCCGACGCGGCGGGGGTGACCAGGAGCGCGAGCACCAGGATGTTGCCCACGGCCTGCAGCGAGATGACGATCGCCAGGGTCACCATCACGTGCAGCGCCAGGTCGAGCCAGAACACCGGCAGGCCGACCGCACGGGCCTGCTCGCGGTCCAGCGTGGTGGCGGTGAACCGGCTGTTGAGCAGGCCCGTGGCCACCAGCAGCAGCGCGCCGATCACCGCGACCGAGACCACGTCCGCGTCGCTGATGCCGAGGATGGAGCCGAACAGGAACGACTCCAGCGACCCGCCGTAGCCGGGCGCGGTGCTCAGGACGACGATGCCCAGGCCGAAGGCGGCGGCGAAGAAGATCCCGATGACCGAGTCCTCCTTGAGCCTGCGGTTCTGGGTGAACACCGCGACCAGCAGGGCGGTCACCACGCCGGCGACCGCGCCGCCGAGCACGAGGTTGGCGCCGAGCACGAAGGCGACCGCGACACCGGGGAACACCGCGTGCGCCACGGCGTCGCCGATGAACGCCATGCCGCGCAGCACCACGTGGCTGCCGATCACCCCGCACACCACCCCGGACAGCAGGGCCACCAGCAGGGCCCGCCGCCAGAAGTCGTACTCCCACGGCGCGGTCAGGAACTCCAGGGCCGTCACCCGGTCACCCCCAGGGCCTTGAGCAGCTTCTCGGCCCGGTCCAGGCCGAAGGTGCGCAGCCAGATGTCGGTGTCGGCCAGCGCGGCGGGCGCGCCGTCGGCGACGACCGTGCGGTTGAGCAGGCACAGCCGGTCGCACAGCGCGGTGGCGGCGGCCAGGTCGTGGGTCGTCATCAGCACCGCCACGCCCTCGTCGCGCAGCCCGGCCAGCAGGCCGCTCAGCAGTTCCTGGGTGGGGACGTCGATGCCGGTGAACGGCTCGTCGAGCAGCAGCACCCCCGGTCGGAGGGCGAGCGCGCGGGCCACCAGGACCCGTTGCCGCTGGCCGCCCGACAGCTCGCCGACCGGCCTGGTGCGCAGCCCGGTCATGCCGACGCGGTCCAGGGCGTCGGCCACGGCCTCGCGGTCGCGGGCGGTGCGGCGGCGCAGCGGGCCGGTCAGGTGGGTGCGACCGGTCGCGACCGCGCCCTCGACCGTGATGGGGAAGTCCCAGGCGAACTCGTGGCGCTGCGGCACGTAGCCCAGCGAGCCCCGCGCCTGGCGGGGCGTGCGGTCGCCGAGGGCGACGGCGCCCCGGTGGAGCGGCACCAGGCCGAGGGCGGTGCGCAGCAGGGTCGTCTTGCCCGCGCCGTTGGGCCCGATCAGGCCGACCAGCTCACCGGGCCCCAGCCGGAAGTCCACATCGGACAGGACTTCCCGACCGCCCAGCCGTACGGTCGCGCCCCGGATGTCGAGCACCGGGTCAGTCATCGCCGCCCCCGGTCGCCTCGCGGCGGAAGCGGGCCGCGAGCAGCAGCACGGCGATCACGCCCGCCAGGAGGACGCCGGCGAGGGCGATCCACCCCCACGGCGGGCCCGACGACCCGGCGGCGGCCCCCGGCGGGGAGGACGCGGCCGAGGGCGTGGACGAGGGCGCGGCCGAGGGCGCGGCGCTCCGCTCGACGGCCGCGAGCGCCGCCGCCGGGTCACCCGGTCCGACGTGCACCTTCAGCGTCGCGCGGGCCGAGCGGCCGTCGGCGGTGGCCATCTCCACGTCCAGCAGGTAGGCGCCGGGCGCGGTGAACACCCAGTTGCCGTGCGCGTGGGTGCCCGGCTCGACGCCGGTTCCCTGCGGGTACGGCCGCTCGCTGCTGAAGATCGTCTCGGGTGCGCCGAAGTCGCCGTTGAGGAACAGCTCGAAGCGGCCCGGCCCGCGCACGTCGTGCAGGCGCCAGTCCACGCCGCGACCGACGACGTCGAGGACGCTCGGGTCCTGGGTGTTCCACCCCGGCCAGACCACGCCCCGCGCCTGGACCTGCGGCAGCACCCAGATGTCGCTGCCAGGCGTGCCGAGGAACGCGTAGGCGGGGTCGTCGGGGACGGTGTTGCGCGCCGCGTCCACCACGTGGAGCACCACGTCGGCGGGGTCGCGCCACACCGGCTCCCCTTCGGTGTCGTCGCGGAGCTGGAGCACCCACCGGCCGTCCACCAGGCGCGGGCCGAGGTCCACGTGGCCGTCGGCGATGACGACGGGCCCGGCGGCGAGCGCCGCCGGCTGGACGAGCAGGACCGCGGCGAGGGCCGCGAGCACGACCCGGGTCAGGCGAGGCACCGGGCGACCTCCTCCGCGTTGTGCCGCATCACGTCCACGTAGCTCCGGGTGCGCTCGTCGAAGGAGTCCCCGTAGAGCAGGCACACCCGGACCCCCTGGTCGCGGGCGACCTGGGTGAGCACCGAGGCGCGCTGCGCGAGGTTGGGTTCCACGAACACGGCGGGCACCTCCAGGTTGCGGATGGTCTCGGTCAACTTGCGCACGTCCTCGACGCTGGGTTCCTGCGCGGGGTTGGGCACCACGAACCCGGCCACGTCCATCTCGTAGGCGTGGGCGAAGTAGCCGAACCCGTCGTGGGTGGTGACCAGGTGGCGGCGTTGCCGGGGCAGCGTCGCGACGGTGGCGCGCACCTCGGCGTCGAGCGCGTCCAGCCGGGCGGTGTAGTCGCGGGTGGCGCGGTCGTAGTGGTCGGCGCCGCCCGGGTCGGCGGCGCGCAGCGTGTCGCGGATCAGCTCGGCGTAGGCGCGGGCGTTGCGCACGTCCTGCCACAGGTGCGGGTCGATCTCGCCGTGCACGTGCTTGCCCAGCACCGCCTGCGGGAGCTGGTGCACCGGCGCGCCCGGCGCGCCCAGGAAGGCGAAGCGCGGGTCGTCGGGCACCGACGTGATCGCCTTGTTGGGCACCTCGACGACCGCCTCGGCGGCGGGCACGACGTCCTGCGAGGTGCCGCCCGCGCGGTCGTTGAACGTGTAGAGCCCGCCGGTGTCCAGGTCCACGGTCAGGTCGGTGTGGCCCTCGTCCAGCACGGTGCCGGCGAGGCCGTTCGGGTCGACGCCCACCGCGAAGGTGAAGGTGCCCTCCCCCAGCGGGATCGGGTCGGCCCCGTCGTTGAGCAGGGCCGCGCGCAAGGTCAGCCGGTAGGCGCCGGGTGCGGTGAACGCCCAGTTGAGGTGGGTGTGGGCGGCCGGGGGCAGCGTGGTGGAGTCCGCGTCGGACAGGCCGTCGCCGGAGTCGAAGTACGTCACGGGCCTGCCCAGCGACTCGGTCAGGTAGGCCACGAGCCGCCCCGGGCCCTCCACGGCCGTGGCGGTCAGCCGCACCTGCGAGGTGCGCGTCGCGCCGCGCTCCCTCCCGTCGCCGCGCACGCGCAGGCCCAGCCACAGCACGTCCAGCCCGACGTCCTCGACCAGCGGGATGACGTTCGCGCCGTAGGTCTCCGCCCCCTCGGCCAGCGAGACGTTCGGCGTGCCCTCGCGGGCGTTGGCGTCGATGGCCTTGATCAGCCGCTGCTCCTCCAGCAGCAGGTGGTTGGTGAACGTCACGTCCGCCGCCGCGACCTTCTTGGCGTCGGCGGGCGTGGGCTCGTAGGAGTGCGGGTCGCCACCGGGCGGCACGAGCGAGTCGACGCGGACCCGGTCACCCCCGACGTTGCGCACCAGGTCGGCGAGGATCTCGGTGGTCGTGACCACGGACAGCCCGTCGTCCGCTCCCCCCGCGGCGGAGGTGCACGCCGCGGCGGACAGGGCGGCGCACAGGGCCGCGACGACGCGCGAGGGCGCACGCGCTCGCATCTGTTCTCCAACCTCCAGACGCCCGTCGCCGGATCGGCGGGGCACCGCAAACCTAATACGAACGATAATCGTTTTCAACTAGGCTGGTGGAGTCGTCGTGGACGCGGCGACCCGGGAGCACCACCGCCGGTCCGCACCACCGCCGGCCCGCACCACCCCCGCCCGCACCGCCGGCGACCTGCACCACCCCGCCCCCAACCGGGTCGACCACCGGGAAGAAGAGGAGCGCCATGCCCGCACCCCACGGCACCGGACCGTCCACAGAGGACCCAGAAGCCGCCGAAGCCGTGTTCCTGGAGTCCTCCCTGGCCCTGCTGGCACCGCTGGGCGTCCGACCCGGCGACGTGGTCGCCGACATCGGGCCGGGCGCGGGCGCGGTCACCGTCGAGCTGGCGCGCGCGGTGGGCGCGGGCGGCCGGGTCTACGCGGTCGACCACGACCCGGCCATGCTCGACGCGGTGACTCGCGCGGCGCGCCGCGCCGAGGTGGCCGACCGGGTCCGGACGGTCCTCCACGACCTGGAGGACGGCCCGCCCCTGCTGCCGGAAGCGGTGACGGGTGTGTTTTAGTATGCGTGGCTGCAACTATACGTTTAGTTTTG
>NZ_JBHWIE010000283.1:0-9229 GCF_042732085.1 Actinosynnema sp. NPDC059797 | reverse complement strand
CGCTAAAGTCCCACCATGTCAGCGCCTTCCCTTCGTCTGCGCGCACTCGAACGGGACGACTTGCCCTTCGTCCACCAGCTCTTCAACGACGACCAGATCATGTCCTACTGGTTCGACGAGCCGTTCGAGGCGCTGGTGGAACTGCGCGACATCTACGACCGCCACATCCACGACGAGCGCGAACGCCGTTTCATCGTCGACGTGGACGGCGAGCCCGCCGGGCTGGTCGAACTGGTCGGCATCGTCGACGTGCACCGCACCGCCGAGTTCCAGATCATCATCGCGCCGCGGCACCAAGGGCGCGGACTCGCCGCCACGGCCACGAGGAAGGCCCTGGACTACGCCTTCGCGGTCCTGAACCTGCACAAGATCTACCTGATCGTGGACGTGGCGAACGAGAAAGCGATCCACGTGTACCGGAAGGCCGGTTTCCAGGACGAGGGAGTCCTGCGCGAGGAGTTCTTCGCGGCGGGGCGCTACCGCAACGCGTTGCGCATGGGGGTCCTGCAGCACGAGCACCTGGAGAGGATGGAGCGCGAGGCAGCGCTCTGAGCCGAGTCCCGGCGCCGGCTCGACCGTCGACCCGCCGGGCGGCGGGAGCGGACCTCGGCCGACCCGCCGCGGGCCCTTTGAACGCCCCGCCGTCCACGCCGCGAGCACGACACCGCGATGTTCACCTCGACGCCACGGGACCTTCGGCCCACCGCCCTTGAACGGGAGTCCCGCCCGTGTTGGGATTCCGGCGTCGTGCCGACGGACGGGATGTCGCGTGAACAAGTTGCTCGTCGCCGCCGGCGTCGCGGTGGTGGTGCTGCTGGCGGTGGTCTGGAGCGTCACGGCTTCGAACGACCGCCGGGAACGGCGGGAGGCGTTCGAACGGGCGTTGGTCGCCGGCGGCCACGCCGCCTCCTCGACGTGGGACGACGAGGACGGCAAGCACCAGTCCACCCAGTTGGTCGACGGCTGCCTGGTCGAGTTCGACGAGGTGTCCACCGCCGACGGCCGGGTGGCCTACGAGGTCGACGAGGTCCGGACCGGGTCCGCCAGGGTCGGGTTCGGCGGTGAGGACGAACTCGACTCCGGGGTGATCGGCGGTCGGAGCGCGTTCGGGATCACCCGGGCGGACCTGGTCGCCGCGCTCCGGACCGCGAACTACCCCTGCTTCCGCGAACAGCCCACGACGGCGAAGCGGTGAGCCCCGTGCGGGAGCCGCTGTCGCGGTGACCTCGTAGGCCGCTCGGGAGGCCGGTCGGGAGGCCGGTCGGGCCGCGTCAGGCGAGTTGGGTGATGGTGATGTTCGCGGGGCCGCTCGTGCCGGTGACGCCTTCGGGGGTGAAGCACTGGGCGGGCGTGGTGTTGAGCAGTGCCGCGGTCATCACCACGGCGGCCCCGGTGAACCTGCCGGCGGTCACCGTGCCCTGGTAGACCACGACGACCTCGTTGGCCGGGCGCAGCACGACGAGCCCGACCGCGGCGACGGTGGTGGTCTCGCCGGTGTTCCAGGTGATGGTCACGGTGATGGAGACGCCGCCGCCGAGGCAGGACACCAGGCCGTTCGCCACGATCGCGTACCCGCCGGAGGTGATGGCGGGCGACCCGGTGGAGACGCAGGGGCCGTAGTTCGCGCTGGAGGTGATGGAGACGACCCGGGGTTGCGCGGTCACCCCCGGCTGGTAGGTGTTGGCGCCGCTGCCCACGCAGGACAGCAGCTCGGTCGCCGCCCGGGCCGCGGGCGCGGTGACCACGACCCCGGCCGCCACCAGCACCGCGACGACGACGCCCGTCGACGATCGGCGCACCGCCGACAACAGCCCTGCGATCCCCGTCGCCCTCATCGGAGAACCCCCCACGTCCGGGACTCGGCCGGATCACACTGTAATCCCGCCGTGGCGTGCCGAACGGGCGAAAAACGAGGACACTCTCCGTGGGCGTTCGCCGGTGCGGGACCGCACATCTCGTCGTCGCGGGACTCGCGGCGGCGCGCCTACTCGCGGCGGTCGCCGTCCGGGTGCGCTCCCCCGTCGCCCTCGTCCCGCTGATCCCGACCGACCCGCTCGTCCTCCGACTCGCGCCCGTCGGGCGCCGGGCCGTTGGTCGCGGCGCGCCTCAGCCGCACCGAGGTGACGGCGTGGTGGGCGACCTCCAGCACCTCGATCGACCAGCCCGAGACGGTGACCCGGTCGCCGGGCCGCTCCGGGATCTCGCCCAGCACGAGCAGCACCAGGCCCGCCACGGTGGTGTAGTCGCCCTCGGGCGCGTCGCGCAGCTCCACGCCGAGGTCGACCAGGTCGTGCACCGGGAAGGTGCCCGGCAGCACCAGCGAGCCGTCCGCCTCGGTGCGCGCGCCCAGGACGTCGGGGTCGGTCTCGTCGTAGATCTCGCCGACGACCTCCTCAAGCAGGTCCTCCAGCGTGACGATGCCGTCCACCGCGCCGTGCTCGTCGACCACCAGCGCCAGCTGCTCGCGCTCGGCCTTGAACCGGCGCAGCGCGTCCGACACCCGCACCGAGTCCGGGAACACCAGCGCCTCCCGGGTGACCTCCACCAGGGAGGCCTCGTCGCGCAGCAGGTCGCGCAGGTGCACGATGCCCACCACGTCGTCCAGGTGCCCACCGCGGGCCACGGGCGCGCGGGAGTGCCCGGACGCGGCCAGCTCGGCGCGGGCGGCGGGCACGTCGAGGTCGGAGTCCAGCGTGACCACCGACCGGCGCGGCACCAGGACCTCGCGCAACCGCCGCTCGTGGATGTCCAGTGCCCCGGTGATGATCATGCGCTGCTCGGCGTTGAGGCCCCGCTGCGCCGACACCAGCTCGCGCAGCTCCTCGGCGGACATCTGCTCCGACTCGGTCTCCGGCTTGCCCCCGAACAGCCGGACCACGACGTTGGTGGAGGCGCTGAGCAGCCAGACGGCGGGCTTGGAGAACACCGACAGGGCGTTGAGCGGGCGGGCCACCAGCAGCGCCCACCGCAGCGCGTACTGCATGGCCAGCCGCTTGGGCGCCAGCTCGCCGAACACCAGGGTCACGAACGTCAGCACGACCGTGACCAGCGCGACGGCCACCCCGTTGGCCGCACCGCCCAGGAACGACAGCAGCGGCACGAGCGGCGCGGCCAGCGACACCGCCGCCGTCGCCGAGGCCAGGAACCCGGCCAGGGTGATGCCGATCTGGATGGTGGCCAGGAACCGGTTCGGGTCCCGCGCCAGCTTCACCAGGGTTCGGGCGCTCGCGCCGCCTTCGCGCGCCAAGGCCCGCAGCTGCCCCTCGCGCAGCGAGATCAGCGCCATTTCACTGCCCGAGAACAGCGCGTTGACCAACACCAGCACCGCGACCAGCGCGATGTTGAAACCGTAGCCGTCCACACCCACCCCGAACCCCGACCGGAAGTGGCACGGACGCTATCGCGTCGCGATCGATCCCACCGGGCCGAACCCCTGGTGGTGGGAGGGCGC
Source organism: Actinosynnema sp. NPDC059797 (assembly GCF_042732085.1). Lineage (NCBI taxonomy): Bacteria > Bacillati > Actinomycetota > Actinomycetes > Pseudonocardiales > Pseudonocardiaceae > Actinosynnema > Actinosynnema sp. NPDC059797. Next base: position 5,778 of record NZ_JBHWIE010000283.1, on the reverse strand, counting down.
CCACCACCAGGGCCGTGCCACGCGGGCGGCTACTTCGCCGCGCCCTCCAGGGCGACCAGCGCCGCGGCGAGCGCGAAGTGCTTGCTGGTGCCCAGGTCGCGGACGGTCTTGATCCCGAAGGCCGCGTCCAGCTTCTCCGCGTCGCCCTCGCTGACGCCGGCCAGCGCGGCGACGGGCGCGTCGAGCACCTCGGACACGGTCAGGCCCTCGTACGCCTTGTCCAACTGCGAGTCCAGGTTGACCGAAACAGCCACGGATGACATCCCTTCACGGGGGTGTGGATCATGACTTTGTCACCCTATCGGGTATTTGTCCGATTTGGTGACGCGGCGATCAGGGCGTTGCGGTGCCCGGGGGCGGCAGCACGTGGTGCTCCACGAGGTGGGTGAGCGCGTCGGGGTCGTCGGCGAGCTCCGGCAGTGCCGCAGGTGTGGCCCGCCGCAGCTGCATCCAGCCGACGTAGGCCGCGTACGCGGACACGGCCCGGTGCCGGGCCTGCCCGGCGGGGAAGCCGAGTTCGGCGTACACCTCGGCGAGGAACCCGACGCGGCGCCGGGTGACGCGGTGCAGCACGGGCGCCACCGCCGGGTCGTCGGCGTGCGCCACGAGCGCGGGCTCCAGCCCGTTGGTCGGGTCCTCGGTGATGGCGACGCGGAAGAGCTCCCGCAGCCGCTGCCGGGGCTCGGCGATGCCGGCCACCCGCTCGATGACCGCCTCGGTGCCCTGCAGCTCCCACCACTCCAACGCCTCGCGCAGCAGGGCGTTCCGGTCGGCGAAGTGCCAGTAGAAGCTGCCCCGGGTCACGCCGAGCCGGTGGGCGAGGGGCTCGACGGCCACCGCGCCGACCCCGCCTTCGGCCAGGGCCGCGAGCGCCGCGGTGAGCCAGTCCCGCTTCGAGAGCCGCCGCTTCGCCACCTCCGTACGGTACTGTACGGAGGACCGTACAGGGGTGTACGGAAAAGAAGGGGGAGGTCGTGATGACCGTGCCGGCCCTGCTCACCGCCGCGGCGCTGGTGCTGATCGGCGCGCTGCACGTGGTGTGGACGTTCTCGCCGTGGCCGCTGCGCACGCGCGAGGAGTTCGCCCGCCGGGTGGTGGACGTGCCCGTGGACAGGCTGCCGACACCGGCCATGACGCTCGGCGTGGCCGCGCTGCTCGGCGCGGCCGGCTACCTGGTCGCCGCCCGAGCCGAACTGGTCACCGCGCCGGGACCGTCGTGGCTGCCCACCGCGGGCACGGCAGGCGTCGCCGCCGTGCTCCTGCTGCGCGGCACGGCCGGACTGGTGACGTCCTCCCGCCGCACCACCGAGTTCGCCCGACTCGACCGGCGCTACTACTCACCGCTGTGCCTGACCCTGGCCACGTCCTGCGCCGCCCTCGCACTGGTCCACCCCGCAGCCTGACCAGCGTCGGAACCACCGGAGCCGACGGCACGCACGCGCGCCCACGACCGGATTGCGATAGCGGCGCGCAGCACGTCGGCCCGACCGGTCCCGATCCGCGCCCACGGCGTTCACCGAAGGCGACGGGAGCCGCTTCACGCCACTCCTGGACTACCTCCGCCGACCGCCCGCACCGGCCGCGCCCCCGTAGCGGTGTCACTTCGGGCGGGAGCCGTTCCGGGCACCGCCGCCGGCGCGCGCGACATCGCGCCCCGCCCCTGTCCGCCACAATGTTCTCGGTGATGGCACGCACCGGCCCGGAGAACGCGCGCGCGTGGATTGTCGCACGATTCCGCCGCCCTCGCAGACATCCCGTCGAAGAACGCCGAATTCCGGTTCGACAGGTCAATACGACCTGCGTAGCTTCGCGGTGGAAAAACGAATCCCCGGGTGCTCCGCACCTGCCCGACGGAAGGTCGTGCTGTGAAAACGAGGAAAGTTGTCGCGGTGCTGGCGCTGGTCATCGGATCTGCGGTGTCGACCGCACCCGGCGCGATGGCGCGGAGCGACGCCTGGACGCACCCGGACGGCGTGGCCAGGATGACCTACGACGACGGCACCGACACGTACCGGGTGTGCGACACGAAGACCGACGACGTGGGCGTCTCCGGCCGGCTCAACGTCCGGCAGCCGGACGGGAGCTGGAACCACTTCGCCTGGGTGCGGGACGGGAACGGCAACAACAGCGACTGCACCGGCAACAACGTCGACGTGGTGCGCGAGTCCGCCGACTACACGTTCACGATCTGCCAGCAGAACACCGCCGAGGGCGCGCGGTACAACTGCGCCACCTCGCCGCGCATCGCCGGGGACTGACCGCCGGGCGGCCGCTTCGGCGGCGTCGCGCGGCCGCCGACCACGAGCGAGGTGGCGCACGGTCGGGTCCGGGACCGTGCGCCACCTGGCGCGGACCACCGCACCACCCCGCCGGTCGCCGGCCCGGTCGGGCGCGGTTGCGCCCGACGCCGGAACCGCGTTGCACCGTTGCTACCACCGCGTTCGACCACTCGGAACGTTCCCGCATTGCACGAAAAGGTTCCTTGACGTTGCCGTGAACGGTTGCGATCCTTGATTCGCGCGCCGATGCCCCATCGTCCGCAGGCAGGGGCATAAAATGGTCGTGGACATGTCTTTCCTGATCGCGGATCCGAATTATTACGAACCGTGGGACACCATTGATCCCGGTGTGCGCCTTTCCCCCGCGCGGTTGCCCGAGGGGTGGACCCGGCTGCGCGACGGCGCGTGGACCCACTGGGGACCGCCCGGGCTCGTCCTCCCCGACCAGGGCTGGAAGGTGCACGTGTCCAGCTCCCTGCGCAACGCGCGGGCCGTGCTGGCGGTCGTGTCCTCGGCGTGCGCCGAACTCGGGGTGCCGTTCAAGCACCTCGCGGGCGAGCGCACCTTCCTCATCGCGCACGACAAGCACGCCGCCAGGCCGCAGAGCGGCAAGTTCTGCACCCTGTACCCGCCCACCGAGGAGTGCGCGCTGCTGCTGATGAGGCGCCTGTCGGCGGACCTGGCCGGGGTCGACGGGCCGTTCGTGCTCACCGACCGGCGCTTCGGCGACAGCACGTGCGTGTCGTACCGGTACGGCGCGTTCCGCGGCCGCAGCAGGGTCGACGCGGACGGCAACCACGTGCCGGTCATGACCGGTCCGGGCGGGGAGGTCGTGGACGACGAGCGCGGGCCCTCCTTCCGCCTGCCGCAGGGCGTGTCCGACCCGTTCCGCGAGACCGCCCCCGCGCGCGCCGCCGGACCGGTCACCCTGCACGGCTACGCGTTCGACTCCGTGCTGCGGCACAGCAACGCCGGTGGCGCCTACCGGTTCCGCACCGGCGAGGGCACCGCCGTGTTCGTCAAGGAAGCGAGGGCGCACAACGGTTACACCGCGGACGGCGTCGACGCGAAGACCCGCCTGGCCGAGGAGTACCTGGTGCTGCGGCAGGTGCACGCCCGCGCGCCCGGCGTGTGCCCCCGGCCGGTGGAGTTGTTCCACCACTGGGAGCACAGCTACCTCGTCTCCGAGTTCATCCCGGGCGTGTCGCTGTACCGGTGGATGGTGACGAACAACCCCGCGGTGCTCGACCACGCGGACGCGGCGGCGTACCCCCGGTACCACGAACGCTGCCTCGCGCTCCTCGACCAGCTCGACGCGCACCTGCGCGCGCTGCACGACCTGGGTTTCGCGTTCATCGACCTCAGCCCCACCAACGTCCTCGTCGACGAGGAGGACCGCGTCCGGCTGGTCGACTTCGAGGCGGTGCAGCCCACCGACCGCGTGCGGCGGTACATGGGCACGCCGGGCTACCTGCACCCGGACGCGCGGGCGCTGGCCGAGCGCGACCCGGAGGAACTCGACCGGTACGGGTTGTCGGCGTTGGCGCTGCTCCTGCTGTTCCCGCTGCACGAAGTGGCCGAACGCCACCCGGCCGCGCTCGACCACCTGCACGCGGACCTCGCCGAGACGGCCCCCGTCGAGCCGCGGTTGTGGCGGTGGGCCACGCGCTGCCGCGAACGCACCGGAGAGACCTCCGGGGACACCCGCCTGCCCACCCCGTCCGCCGTTCGGGCGGACCCCGTCGCCGTGCTGCACGACCTCGCCGAGCGGACCGCCGACGCCATCGAGGAGGTGGCGCGGCCGGACCACCCGGCGCGGGTCTACCCGACCATCCCGCTCGGGCACCACACGAACACCCGGGCGTTGGCCGCGGGCACGGCGGGCGTGCTGCACGCGCTGCGCCGCGCGGGCCGCGCGGCGGACCCGGCGATCGTCCGGAGGCTGCGGGACGAATCGCTGGAGCAGGCCGGGACCACCGCGCCCGGCCTGCTCCACGGCAGCGCGGGCATCGCGGGCGTGCTGGCCGAACTCGGCGAGGAGGACGCGGCCGGGAGGCTGCTCGACGAGGCGGTCGCACACCCCCTCAACCACACCTCCAGCACGGTGGGCGGCGGCGCGGCGGGCACCGCGCTCGGCCTGCTGGCCCACCACCGGCGCACGGGTGAGCAGCGCTGGCTGGACTCGGCCTCGGAGCTGCTCGAACGCGTGCCGGACGGTGACGAGCTGACCGCCCGCCTGGGCACGTCCACCCGCTCCGGGCTGGTGAGCGGGCGGGCCGGTGTGGCGCTCGCGCTGTACCACCTGCACCGCGCCACCGGGGACGACCGGCCGTTCGCACGCGGCATGCGGCTGCTGGGCGAGGAACTCGCCGACGCCGTCCCCCTGCCGGGCGGCGGCGTCGGCTTCCGCGTCGCCCGCGGCGACCGGCGCGTCTACCCCTACCTGTTCGCGGGCAGCGCGGGTTACGCCCGGGTCCTCTCCCGCTTCCTCGCGCGCCGGCCGGACGCGGAGTTCGGCGTGCCCGTCGACGTGGACCTCACCGCCGGCGAGGTGCTGTCGCGCTGCCTGGACGCGTGCACGGCCCGCTTCACCGTGTTCCCCGGCCTGTTCCCCGGACTGGCGGGCCTCGTGACGACGCTCGCCGACGCGGGCAGGCGGCTCGACCGGCCCGACCTCCTGGACGCCGCGCTGACCAGCGCCCGCGGCCTGGTCAGGTACGCGGTGCCGCACGGGAGCGGGGTGGGCTGGCTCGGCGAGCCGGGTCAGCGCGTCTCAGCCGACCTGTGGTCGGGCGGAGCCGGTGTCCTGGTCGCCCTGCGACTCCTGCTCGACGCCCTCCGGACCCCCTCGGCGCCACGTCGGGGGAACACCGATGCACCGGGTGAAGGGAGTGATCAGCGTGGAGGAAGTCCTGCTCTTGCAAGCTGAGGTGCCGCAGGAGGACGAACTCATGGCCTGCAACGTGCTCACCATGAGCAGTCGAGGCAGCGTCTGCCTGTGACGCCGCCGGGCGTCGTCGCCCGCCGGCACCTCGCCCGGCGAGCGACGGCGCTCCCCTCGTCACCTCCGCACGTGGGTGCCCGGTCCTACCGGCCGGGACCGCCCCGACCCGGGGTCGCCCCGGCGGTGCTCCGGGAGAAGTCCTTCGTGCTGGGCACCAGCGCGGCGGCGGCCGGGGCCAGGAAGCACATGACCGCGCAAACGCCCAGCACCGCGGTCACCCCGAAGGCGTCGACGGCGGGCGCGATGAGCGCGAGCCCGATCGGGGCCAGCCCGTAGGACAGCAGGAAGTCCAGCGAGGAGACGCGGGCCAGCTTGTCGGGTTCGACCTCGCGCTGGGTGGCGGTGAACCAGGGCACGTTGAACAGCTGGATGCCCATCCCGGCGACCACGTACGCGGCGACGACCACCAGCCAGTGCACCGGGAGCAGCAGCGCGAGCGGCGCGAACCCGTAGCAGGCCGGCGCGGCCAGCGTGGTCACCCGCACGGCCATCGAC